>CAZZYR010000085.1:0-8056 GCA_964658235.1 uncultured Acetobacteraceae bacterium
CCCACCTTTTCCTCTGCGCCTCCATGCTCGGCGCCCCCGCGCGCCTCACCCGCCACCGCGAAGCCGGCCGCCGCCAGGGCGGCGGCCTCCGCGCCTGGGCCGGCTTCGGCCGCGCCGCCACCCGCGCTTTGCTGGCCAACCGCAATCTCCGCCTGATCCTGCGCGTCAACGGCCAGGTCCTGTCCCGCAGGACCCCGTCCCTCACCATCACGGTCAATCCCCTCGCCGACAGCGCCGGCCATCTTTTCGGCCGGACAATCCTCGATGCCGGCATCCTGGCCCTCTACATCGTCCCCCGCGCCGGCATCCTCCGCCAGGCCTGGCTGCTCCTGCGCACCGCCATAAGCGGGACGCTGCACGCGCCGGAGATCGAAAAGATCGAAACCACGGAGATCGACATCACCGCCACCGGGGCCGCCATCCGCCTCCTGATCGATGGCGAGATGCGCCTCCTTCAGCCGCCCTTGCGCTACACAATCCGCCCCGGCGCCGTCCGCGTGATCGCCCCGCTCCCCACGTGACCACGCCGCCGGCCACCACCACCATCGCCCACCTGACGGACGTCCATTTCGGCGCCACCGACCCCGCGACCGTCGAAGGCCTCGTCGCCGACCTCCAGGCTGTCCCGCCGGACCTCGTCGTCATCAGCGGCGACCTCACCATGGGCGCCCGGCGCTGGGAATTCCGTGCCGCCCGCGCCTTCATGGACCGGCTGCCGGCGCCCAGCCTCTGCGTCCCGGGCAACCATGACATCACCCCGTATCGCCTGATCGAGCGCTTCGTGGCCCCCTATGCCCGCTGGCACCAGGAAGTCGCGCCCGACACGGAACCCGTCTGGCACGATTCCCGCGTCGCCGTCGTCGGCCTCAACACCGCCCGCCGCGCCGGCCCCCATCTCGACTGGTCCCGTGGCCGCGTCACCCACCGCCGCCTCGCCCGCCTCCTCGCCAAGCTGGATGCCCTCCCGCCCAATCTCGTCCGCATCGTGGTCGCCCATCACCCGCTGCTGGCCCCGGAAGGCGAAATCTCCCCCCAGATCGCCGGCGGCGCCCGTCGCGCCCTGGCCGCCTTCGCCGCTCACGGCGTCCGACTCGTCCTTGCCGGCCACCTCCACCGCAGCTACGCCCGCCTCAGCCAGCCAAACGCCCCCGGCCCGCTGATCCTCCAAGGCGGCTCCGCCACCTCCACCCGCCTCCGCGGTGAGCCGAACGCGTATAACCGTATCACGGTATCGGCCGATGCAAGCGCCACGGTTGAAGGCCGCATCTGGCAGGATGGAAAATGGGTAACGAGTGACGCGCGAAGTTTAAGCCTTAAGGCAAGCGTTCTTTCTTGAAAAAAAGAACCAAAAAACTTTTGTTCGTGCTGTCGCGCCATGGTGCGCGAGATTTGTAGGGTGGGACCCGCTTTGGCGTCCCGCCAGCCCAAACACGCCGCACAAACTTATCGAAAGACAATGACCTTGAACGGCCCCAATCCTCCTTCACCTACCACGCATAATCTCACCGGCGGCTGTGCGTGCGGCGCAATTGCCTTCTCCTATTCCGGCCTCCTTGCCGGTCCCCTTGGCAGCATCACGTTGTGCCAGTGCGGCATGTGTCGCCGCCTGCACGGCTTCGGCGCCGCCGTCATTCCCGCCCAGGCGTCAGGCTTCACCCTGCATCAAGGCAAGGACGCCGTACGCGAATTCGAAAGTTCCCCAGGCAAGTTCCGCGCCTTCTGCGCGCTGTGCGCCACGCCGCTTTATTCCCGCCGCACCGTGGCACCTAAAGCGTTACGCCTACGCATCGGCTGCCTCGACCAGCTTCCGGACTCACTCCGTATCGATGCTTTGACTCACACAAAAGATCGCCCGGAATGGTGCAAGCTGCTTCCACCGCCAGCCATTTTCCCGGACATCGAGCCATCGCGACCTTGAATTCGCCAATGCGTCAAGACCGATACAATGCCTACCCCGCTACGACCCATCAGGCTGCTTGCGGACTGAACTCAGCGACTCACGCGCAAGCTGAAGTCAGGGCGGAGCGAGGATGGCCTGGGGGCGTGCGCCGGCACCGCGTCGTTGCCGGCATTCGGCGCGAAAGCGTAGACGTCGCCACTCGAGGTCGCGACGAAGAGCCTGCCGTCGGACACGGTGGGAGAGCCGAAATAGCTGGAGCCGATCGAGCCTGTCGCTAGTAAGCCGCCATAGGTTGTAATGGCAGATACGTTATTATCCTGCGACGTGAAGTAAACCACGCCGTTCGCGGCAACAGCGGAGCGCACCAGGCCGTTGGTGGCAAAGCTGAAATACAGGGCGCCGCTTTGCGCGTTCAGGGCATAGAAATTAGCATCGGCCGACCCGATATAGACGCGATTGTTGTACACCGCCGGGGTGGCGTAGACCGATGAGCCGGTTGTGTAGGACCATACCAGGTAGCCGGCATTCGCGCCCGAGGTGCCGATGGCATAAACCTTGTGGTCATCCGAGCCGACATAGAGCGTGCCATTGACGACGGCAGGTGTGCTCTCAACATGGTCGCCGGTGGCGTAGGACCAAACCTTCACGCCAGTGGCGGCATTCAGGCAGTAGATGCTGTTGTCGAAGCCGCCGAAATACACATACCCATTGACCAGCGCTGCCGTGGTGTCGGTGCCGGTCGTCAAGGCGTAACTCCAAAGCACTGCCCCAGTGGCTGCTTTCAGCGCATAGAAGCTGCCGGCGTAGCTCCCGACATAAATGACGCCGTTGGATACTTCCGCGGACCCGTAGAAGGCGCCTGCGAGTGTCACTTTCCAGACGGTGGCGCCAGTGCTGGCATTCAGAGCGTAGTAGTTGCCGTTGAGATCGCCGATGTAGAGCGTGTTTCCAACCACCGTGGGCGATGCGGTAAAGTTTGCGCCCAGGTTCTTGCTCCAGAGCGTGGCGCCGGTGGCGGCGTTGAAAGCCGTGACGCCGGACGTCGTGCCGACATACACATGATTGCTGACAACGACGGGCGTGCCGCCTGTGGCGCTAGCGGCATTGCTCCACAGCGTGCCCAGCGTGGGTGCGGTGCTGGTGGACAGCGTGTTCTCGTAGGGATTGACGTTGGCATGCGCTGCGCCAAACCCGAATTGCGGCCATGGCGTGGAAACCGAAAGCGCATGCTGCGCGGCATCGCCGCTGTGCCGTCCTATGGCGGTGATGCTGTGCGTCCCCGGCGCGGCGGAGGTTGGAATCGTGAGCGATCCTGTCAGCGTGCCTGTCCCTGAGCTGACAAGCAGAACCGTGTCGGTCGTGTCGAAATACACGTCCACAGCTTCGCTCGCGCCAAATCCGCTACCACTGATTGCGACTGTCTGAGCCGGATGCGCGCCCGCGGGCGTGGGCGTGACGACACTTGCCGCTCCGGCCGAATGAACCACGGTGGCGGAGACAACCAACGCCGCAAGCACTCTTGTAAGCATGTGTAACACCCCTGTTCTGGGTGCGGAATAGCATAGCTTCGTTTCAAGGGCCAAGCGAAAGTAACGCTCCTTCAAGCCAGTGCCTAAAGCTGTTGCCTGGATAAGGGGACATACAGGCAGCTTCAGCTAGGTCCCGTAGGGTGAGACGCGCTTTGGCGTCTCGCCCTCACTAACGCCACGCGCCTTTATCTGGCGCCAACGATGAAACACGCTCCCAATCCAACAAAAACTTGCCTAGCTCCCGCCCCTTGTGTTCTTGTTTCGTTCACATGAACGCCATCATCCCAGCCCCCACTCGAGATGAAGAGCGCAACGCCCGCCACCGGCGCAACTGCCAGCGCCTCGCCGAGCTCGCCATGAAGCTCAGCGAGGCCGCCGCCGCCCGCGCCCTCACCCAGCTCGAAACCGAACCCGCCTCCCCCGAATCCCAAACCCCGGCGGACCCCGCCACCCCCCGCCGCCCCATGGACCCCATCCTCACCTTCGTCCGGCTCGCCAGCGCCGCCCGCCAGGCCATGGCCCACGAAGCCCGCATCGACGCCGCCGAGGACGCCGCCCAGTCCGGGCAACCCTTCCACCATTTCCCCGCCGGCGAGGACCTCCGCAGTCCCCTCCTGGCCCCCATTATCCGCCAGGCCGCCGCCGCCCAGCCAAACCGCCCCGGCCTCGCCGAAGAAGCCGCCGACCTCCTGGACACCCTCATCGTCATCGACATCGACGGCACCACCCCCGCCGCCAGCATCCTCGCCACCGTCTGCCGGGACTGCCGCCTCCAGCCGGATTACACCCTTCTCGCCCCGGAACTTCTGGACACCCTCTTCCCCGAAGGCCCCCCACTCTCCGCCACCATCTGGCGCCCCCCAGACGACTGAAAAAACCCCGCCTCCCCCTCAAACCTCCAAATGTCTTTTGCTTCTTGTCTTCAGAAAAGAAGGCCTTCCCTCTCCGCCCCCTTAAGCAAAAGGTGATTCCTCAAATTCGCCCTTGCAAACGCAAACTCAATCCGCGCGCCCTTCCGCCTGACCCTTAAAACCGGCCCCGCATCCTCGCTGCTCAACATCCTTAAATCGCCCTCGCACTCCGCAATCCGCACGTCCGCGGCTGCAAACCATCCAAACGGATCGCACGGCGCCCGCGCCGCGCGGGTGAGCAGATCTGCCCAAACCAGGCCGTCCCGCAGCGGCGTCTCCAGCGGCAGCTTGTCCAGAATCGGCGCGAACACCGGCCGCGTCTCTTCCAGCACCACCTTCGCCGCCGCCACCGCATCCGCCCGCGTCACCCCTGTGCTCCCCCGCCGTTGCGCCGCCGCCGTCGCATGCAGCCCTAGCAACTGCGCAATATACGGGGACTGGTGCGCAAACTGCAGCAACAGGCTCGCTGCCGCCGGCTGCAATTCCAGCCCCAGCCGCTCGCACCCCTGCGCCAGCAATTCAGAAAGATCCGCATCCGTCAGCAGCGGCATCGCAATCGCCACCAAGTTCCGGTGGATCGAATGGTGCAATGCCAGCAACTCCCCAAGAGACTCTGCCACCCCCACCAGCACGAATGAAACCCGCAAGGCCAGATCGGAGACGTTCTTCAGCAGCTCGGCCATGTCCAGCCGCGCGTTCGGCGCCGCCAGCCTGTCGAACTCATCGATGAAAATCAGCACATGCCCGGACTTGATCCGCTCCAGTGCCGCCGTGGCCTCCGCCACCGTCCAGTTCGGCATATCCGCCGGCATCGCCTCGGCCGGATCGGACGGCGCCCGCCGCAAAAACCGCTGCGGTATCTTGTCCAGGATCGCGCCGATCAGATCGGAAAACCGCGCCCCGCTGGAGCAGGCATGGCGCACCACACCAAACCCCGCCTCCTCCGCCAATACTGCCACCACATTGGCAACCGACGTCTTGCCGTGCCCCCGCTCGCCGAAAATAGCCACATGCGCCCGCTCCAGCTCCAGCGCCTCAATCGCCCGCTCCACCTGCCTGTGCCGGCCAATCAGCCCGGCCTCCGTCTGCACCGGGTGCGTCGGCGTGAATGGTGACCTTGCCAGGCTCGGCTGGGACATCGATGCATCCGCATCCGCCACCGCCCGCTTTGCCGCGAACGCCACCCGCCGCGCCGGCACCGCCACCTGCATGAAGGAGTCATGCGGCCGCACCGTCAGCGTGGGCGCCCCCTCGGAAGCATCGCCGCCAGCCGCAGCCTCGAAGGCGGCCTCAACAGATCCGATCATGGTGATTTCAGCTCCACAGCCACCTATCGCCGGCCTGCGCCCTCGCATGCTAGTGCCGCCTGCGGAAACCGGTCAATCGAAGTGAGCACGAGACAGGCTTTCGCCCAACGCCCGCCCATCCGAATGGCCTCCCGGCGCTCCATAGGACAGGCACCGTGAAACCACTCCAGCTCCACCGGTTTAATAGCGAAACGGTTCGCCGGAAGCAGATGGCCCAAGCCAAGTCCGTGCCGGATCAAGTTGGCCGCCGGGGGTGCA
The DNA here is from genome assembly GCA_964658235.1 of uncultured Acetobacteraceae bacterium. Lineage (GTDB taxonomy): Bacteria > Pseudomonadota > Alphaproteobacteria > Acetobacterales > Acetobacteraceae > BOG-908. The sequence goes on from CAZZYR010000085.1 coordinate 5,906, forward strand.
AATCCCGCGTCACCCACCAGTCCCATAGCCGGATCCGACGCGAACACGCCGGCCAACTCGACGGGGCACGCTCTCACGGCTACAACAGAACCGGCCTTTTGGTGAAGAAGCGTAGTATGCAAATGGCTGCAGCCCCGCCTTCAGCATCCTTGATTGAGGCGGAAGTCCTGCGCACGCGGTCGCTGCTAGAGCAGGGCAGCTTTCAATCCGCGCTCGACGCGGGGCAGAAGCTGCTGACGAAAGTCCCGGAGAATCGTGATGTTCTCTATATGGTTGCGGTTGCCCAGCGATATCTGCGCTGCGTCGCGGACGCCCTGCAGACGCTTGCGCGCCTGCAACACGCCCACCCAACCTACAGCCGCCTGTTTCAGGAAAAGGGCCACTGCTTTGTCGCCGCCGGTGATCCAGGGTCAGCCCTCGGCGCATATCTGCAGGCGGTGAACCTCAATCCGGCCCTGCCGGCAAGCTGGCAGGCGCTGCACATTCTGTTCGGCGCATCCGGCCGCAAGGCGGAGGCGGAGGCGGCCGCGGGCCACGTGGCGAAATTGCGCAGCCTGCAGCCCGCCGTGGTAACGGCATCCAGCATGTTTGCCGATGGCGAGGTGCACGAGGCGGAGCGGGTGATACGCGCGTTCCTGAAGGACAATCCCACGGACGTGGAGGCGATGCGTCTGCTGGCACGCATCGGCATGAAGCTGGATGTGCTGGACGATGCCGAATTCCTGCTGGAGAGCGTGCTCGCATTCGCGCCCACCTATCACCTCGCACGCTACGACTATGTGCGTGTTCTCCTGCAACGCCACCGCAATGCAAAGGCGCTCGAGGAGAGCAGGGTTCTTCTGCACGCCGACGCAGCCAACCGGGACTATCGGGCGGTCTATGCAACGGCCTGTTTAGCACTGGCGGATTACGACGAGGCCATCCGGATCTACCGCCAGCTTCTGGATGAGGCGCCAGGCGCGGCCGATCTGCACCTTTCCATCGGGCACGCACTGAAAACACTTGGCCGCCAGGACGATGCGGTGGCGTCCTACCGGGCGGCCTATCGGGTCAATCCGAGTTTCGGAGACGCCTTCTGGAGCCTGGCCAATCTCAAGACCTACCGCTTCACGGATGAAGAAATCGCCGCCATGCGACAGGAGGAGGCTCGCGCGGCCATAGCGCCGCCGGACCGCTACCACCTCTGTTTCGCACTGGGCAAGGCGCTGGAGGACAGGGCGCTCTATGCGGCATCGTTCAGCTATTACGAACGTGGCAACGCGCTAAAGAAAGCCCAGATCAGCTACCGGCCCGAAGTGATTGAGCGCGGCGCCAGCCAGCAGATGCAGTTGCTGAATCGCGACTTTTTCGCCCGCCGTGCCGCCGCGGGATGCAGTAGCGCCGAGCCGATCTTCGTGGTGGGGCTGCCGCGCGCGGGATCGACGCTGATCGAACAGATACTCGCCTCGCATTCCCAGGTAGACGGCACCATGGAGCTCGCCGACATCCCCAGGCTGGTGCTGCGGCTTCAAGGCCGTGACCATGATGAGCGCGCGCCGCGCTATCCGGCCGTGCTGGCCGATCTGCCGCCCGCCAAGCTGCGCGAACTTGGCGAGCGCTACCTGGCGGATACGCGTATCTACCGCGCCGGCGGCGCGTTTTTCATTGACAAGAACCCGAACAATTTCCGGCACATCGGATTGATCCACCTGATCCTTCCGAACGCCCGGATCATCGATGCGCGGCGTGAGCCGATGGCATGCTGCTTCAGCAATTTCAAACAGCTCTTTGCCTCAGGCCAGGAATTTACCTACGACCTCGAAGACATCGCCCGCTACTACAAATCCTACGTGACTCTGATGGCGCATTGGGACCGGGCATTGCCTGGCAAGATCCTGCGCGTGCAGCACGAGGACGTGGTGGCCGATCTGGAAACCCAGGTCAGGCGGATGCTGGCCTTCTGCGGCCTGCCGTTCGAGCCGGGATGCGTCGAGTTTCACAAGACAGCGCGCAGTGTGCGCACGGCAAGCTCCGAGCAAGTTCGCCAGCCGATCTTCAAGGACGGGCTGGATCAGTGGACGAACTTCGAGCCTTGGCTGGGGCCGTTGCGAAAGGCGCTAGGTTAAAGAAGGCAAGGCCTTCTTTTTTGGAAAAAAGAAGCAAAAAACTTTT
>CAZZYR010000086.1:0-4036 GCA_964658235.1 uncultured Acetobacteraceae bacterium
CACCATTGCCGCCACCAGGGGAATTCCACGTCCACCAGCAGGCTCGCAGGGGCGGAGGATTGATGCGTCAGGATATCGTAGGCCGACACAGTCAGCAGATGGCGGCCGGGCGGCACAAACGCATAGCGCACGAGGCCGGTGGCGGATTCGACCTCGGTATCGTCCACGCCGGACAGGCGGTAGCGGAACAGCACGGACCGCTCCGCGCCGTAATTTGGCGTGCCGAACTGCAAAGCCAAAGCCTCGGTCGTGTAGGGCAGAGCGTGGCCGAGCACCGGGCGGCTGCCAAGAAGCGCGCTGCTGACCACCGCCTTCAGCGGACGGTCCGCGAACAGCCAGGTGGGATCGAGCAGATGCGAGACACCCTGGGTGGTGGTGATCCAGACCGACCCGTCCGGGTCCTCCCGCAGACCGTCCTCGTCCACGTCGTCGGAGATCAGGCCCGCATCGGCATCCACGGAGACCCAGCGGGAGCCGTTTGAGACCGAGACACCCTGCGATGTGCCAACCCAGATCCAGCCACGGTGATCCACGATGGCGGCGGTGATTGAATTGGTGCGGGTGTCGGCGGCCGTCACCGGCATATAGGATGTCACCTGGTCGCCGGTGAGGTTCAGCAGATAGAGGCCGCCGAGCCCGCCTACCCAGATGCCGGCATTGCGGCCCATGGCGAGCGTCAGCGGTTCGAAGCCGTCGGATGGCCACTCGCCGGAAACCGGAACGTCGTTGCCCTCGGTGCGCCTGTGGCGGAGGTGGCCGCCGGCGATGTAGAACACGCCGCCCATTCCGTCGCACAGGATCGAGACCACCTGGGCGCGTGGATAGCTTTGCAGCACGGCGCGCAACTTCACGCCCACGGTGTCCTCTGCCATGAACAGGCCGGCCTGGGTGCCGAGCCAGACGGCATTGCCAGGGCAGGTGGTGATGGCGCTGATCAGCGGCACGTCGAGCCGGGTTTCAATTCCCGTGGTTGCGTCGTCAATGCGGACGCCGTCCGGCGCGCTGCGCCACAGCCGCCCACGCGGACCGACGGAAATGGCGAAAGAGGCGCCCGGATACACCTTGGTGACGCGCAGGGCGCCCGCCACGCGCGTCACCTCGTCCACACCGGTATCGGTGGAAATCCAGAGCGGTCCCCCAGGTGCGCGCGCGGTCTGCCAGGGGAAGCCATCGGACAAGCCGTCGGCCTTCTGCACAGCTTCCCAATGGCCGTAGCCCACCCAGCGCAGCAGGCCGCGGCCTGTTACCTGGAACCAGAACTGGCCGGTACTATCGACCATGGCGTCCACGATGGTGCCGGCCGGCGCGCCCTCCTCCACGGTCAACGACCGCCAGCCATCCACGCCCAGCACCGCCAGCCCGTGCTCCGCCTGCGTCACCAGCCCACCTTCGGGCGTGTGGAACAAGGCAAGATTGGGCCGGTAGGCATCGTAACGCCCACCCTGATCGGGCAGATCAGCCACGGTCCAGGTGTCTGATGAGGTATCCAGCGATGCGACCGAAGTGGGGGAGCGTGCAAACACGCGGCCGTCCGGGCCGGCCGCCACATCCACCCATGGCCCGTCACGCAGACCGTCGGCTTTGCTGTAACACCTGACCGCCCCTGGGTCTGCCGCGCAGAGGCGGCCGTCCACATAGGTCTCCCAGAGATGGCCCTGGACGGCGAAGATGGCTTCGGCGCCTTTCAGAAGCGTGCGCTCTTCCTGAGTGTAGCCGATGCTATCCAGATGCGGGCCGCCATCTGCGAGGGAGATCCGCTCGGTGGTGTCCGCCGCCAGCAGCGCGAACCCGTCCTGCCAAGCCACCATCTGGTTTGTCCGCGCATCAAACAGCGTGACCCCGGGGTGACTGACAGGGCGGAAGGGCAGCGAAACCGGCGGATGCGCGGCGTCCGCTGGCGCGTCCGACAGGAATATCTCGTCGGCATATTTGATTGCGATGCGGCCGGAGGCCGAAAGACGCACGTCATACACCTGGCCGCCCTGGCGGAGGCCCTGTGCCGGGCCGAGATTGACGAAGCGGCGGCCGTCATAGGTGAACAGGCCATGTTCTGTGCATACCAGGATGTAGCCCGCACGGTCTTGCGCCATGCACGCGCCACCCAGGCTCGTAAGGCCCTGATCTGCCGCGTAGGTCCGGAAGGTAGGCCGCTCCGCATGGACCGGCTCAGCGGGAAGACAGGCAAGGGCGGCCATAACGATGGCTAGGCAAAGCGCCCGCCTGGACCAGACCTTCACCCAAAACACTACCATCAAGCCGACCCCGATACCGCGCCCAGAGTCCCCGAAGTGGCGCCTCAGGATAACGGGACGCGTCAAGGATACCCTGATCGTCAAAACAAACAACCGAGACGTGTGCGGAGATACGATGCCGCCCGGCGGCGACTCGAGATCACATTTTCGACAGGAGTTGATGTGCTGCCATCACGCTCTGCGATTGAACGCCCTCATCATGCAATTGGATTGAAGGTTGCAGAGAGGGTCTTGGGCCGTCTGGATGCCCGGGCATGGGACGGGATTGCGGATGCGCGCGGGTTGTCACGCGCGCAATCCCATCCCCATGCAGATCGTCTTACGGCCAGTAGCGGTGGACGATGTCCTGCGATGTTCCGCTGTTTGTGGTCATGCCGGGCGCGGTTTGCGCGATCGCAGGCGCGGCTGCGCGCGGGCTGGCTTGTGTCACGGACGGCGCCTGATGAACGGGCGCTGCGACCGAGGCAACAACGAGCGCGGCAAGCGCAGACCAGGACGCCTGACGAGTGAAGCGGTGCGAGTGCTTGGCCATGGACTACTCCTTTGGATGTGCGTTCGGGCAAAGTCTGCCCGTGCAAGGCGAGTATTACGGACGTATTCTGACTAATTCAACAGAAAACTTCGCGATCAACGCAGAAAAACTAAGTCAAAGAAATAGTTTATTCTCGTATTCCAGCAACTATGCTATTTTCGGAGACTTTTTTTTCGAATGTATACTTTTATCAAACTGAACAACTATTTTGCGCGTGTGGTATCGTTCTTTTTCCGAGAAGAATGTTACGCCCAGGATGTTTTCCCCAGCTCGCGCGCGGACACAAGCCAGTCGATGCTGCTCGAATGGCGGGCTGGCGTGCAGCGATCGCGTGTGGATCAGCGATCGCCTGGCTCCTTCTCTTATCGAGCAGGGTCAATGCCTTAGCGCGTGGAATTATCAACAAAACTGAATGCCCTCACCCAAAAAACCATCGGGCGCACTGTAATGGGCGCATCATGATGGGACCGAGACAGCCCCGTAAAGATGCAAAGTGGCCGATCTCCCGCCGGAGTGGGGCCGTGGCGGCGCGATCAGACTAAGGGCGGACAGTAACGAATCAGGGAGCGCTCAACCAGAAGATGAATAGTGCGGCTGTTCTTAACGCTACGCGATCATTTCTTAGTTGTAATTGATTCGTTAAACAGCCCCTAGGGCTTGCGCGGCAACCGCTGATTGCATAGCCGCTTCGGCGGCGATGTGTCAGGTCCACCGGAGCAGCGCGTGGCATCGTTTGCAGCTCCCCCGCCCGCACCCGTCTCGTCCGGTGTCCAGGGAATCCGGGTTGCAGGCACGAGGTTGGCGAGGATCGCTGAGCCACCCATGCCCAGCGCCAGGATGGCAGCCATTTCAGACAGCAGCGTCATGACAGATCACGCTCCCGACGGCAGTTCACGCCCGGAATACGTGTGTGCCTGGCGATCGGATGCACGCTTAGATAGTGGCGCGCCATCATTCCTTGCCATTGGCCGCCTTAACCCGCGCCACGCTGTCCGCATAGGCGCAGCCTGGCGCCGGCGGAGCCGCCTGCCGCCTCATGATGACGAATCCGCTCTTGCGCAGGCAGTCGGCCAGATGCGCGGCGGTGATCTTCGCCATATACTCGCTCGACGATTTGAAATGCTTCCGCCCATCAAACTGCAGCGCGTGCGCCAGCGTCCACTCCAGGTCTTCCGCGCTGGCGGCATGGAGCGTGTTTTCGGGATCTGCCATTCCGCCATGGGTGCCACAGGAACAAGGCAAGAACAAGCGC
>CAZZYR010000086.1:4136-8054 GCA_964658235.1 uncultured Acetobacteraceae bacterium
AAGCCTGGTGCCGGCGCACAGAATTGAACTGTGGACCTACTGATTACGAATCAGTTGCTCTACCCCTGAGCTACGCCGGCCGCGCGGCTGGGTCATACAAGAGGGGCGGGAGGCCGGCAACAGCGTTTGCGGGCGGGCCGGCCGGCGCGGCGTCAGGCGGAGACGGCCAGCGCCGCGCGGGGTAAAGGTTTCCGGATGGCGGAGAGCAAAGCGCGCACCTCCGCGCGGGCGGCGATGTGGCTCATGCCGAGCTGGATCTGCAGCCCGGCCTCGCGCACGTCCATCAAGGTCAGGCCCTGCAAATAGAGCTCGCGATAGATGACACGCTCGCCGAAGCCTTTGACGGTGCGGAAGCCGATGCGCTTGGCCAGGGTCTCCAAGGTGGCGCCCACGTCGCGCTTGTTGCGCATCTCCGTGCTGCCCATGCGGTTGCGCATCACGATCCAGTCGATCCGGGTGCGGTCCCGCGCGAAGCGGCGCTTGCGGGCTTCCCAGACCATCTCGCTGTAGATGCTCGGGTTGATCACGGCGTGGTTGTCCGGATCCACCCGCGCCAGCATGGCGAAATCGACGAAGCTGTCGTTGATCGGCGTGATCAGCGTGTCCGCGCTCGCATGGGCCAAGCGCGCCAGATTGGTGTCCGCGCCAGGACAGTCGATCACGATCACCTCGCAGCTGGCGGACAATTCCGCCAATGCGGCATCAAGCTGGCCGCGCTCCTCGGCCTCTGCGTCCACCCGGCTGTCCAGCTCGCTGCGGAACACGCTGACGGCGTGCGGCATCGGCAGCTCCACGCCGTGGCGCGCGGCATAGGCGGCGCGGGACGCCAGGTAGCCGGACAGGGTGCCTTGCCGGGCATCGAGGTCTATGGTGCCCACGGCGTAGCCATCGCGCAGCAGGCCCACCATCAGGTGCATGGCGGTGGTGGATTTGCCGGAGCCGCCTTTCTCGTTGCCCAGGACGATCACATGGGCACGCTGCTCCGCCGAAACGCTGGACAAACTTGTGGTCTCCGGTTTGGGTGGAGTGTCGCCCGGGGGGTGGAGTCCGCGCAACACAGGGGAAGGCAGCGGTTCTTTTTTGAAAAATAGAACCAAAAAACTTTTCTCAATGGATGACGTCCCACAATGACAATTCGAGGCACCACACGCACGCCCGGCGCGGACCCGACGCGGCTGCCGATCGGGCTGGATCTGCGCGCACTGAGCATTGCGGAAGGGGTCCGCGCGGGGCTGGCGGCGGCGCTGCCGGTGGCGGCCTCCGTCTGGCTGGGGCAGCCTGGGCTCTCCCTGGCGGCGCTGGGGGCGCTGCTGACGTGCATCTGCGATCCAGGCGGGCCGCTCAGGCGCCGGCTGCCGCTGCTGCTGAGTTTTGTCGGCGCCGGATCGTTGCTTCTGGGCGGCTTCGGGATGATCAGGGGCGCGGGCATCATCGCCACAGTGCTGGCCGCCCTGCCCTGCCTGTTCGCCGCCGGCTTTCTGCGCGTGTGGGGCGCGCCGGCCGCGGCCGTGGGCAACCTGCTGGCCGTGGTGCTGCTGCTCGGCACGGACGATGCCAGAAGCCTTGGCGAAGCGGCGGAGGTGGCGGGGCTGTTCGCCGCGGGGGGCGCCTGGGCGCTGCTGCTGACCCTCGCCCTATGGCGCATCCATCCCTATGGGCCGGCCAGGCGCGCGGTGGCGGATGTGTGGGACGCCTTGGCGGCGATGGCGCGCATGCTGCAGCATCTGCTGGAGCAGGAGGCGGCCGGCCAGGCGCATTCGGACTCCGGCTGGGAAAGCCAGGCGCGCGCCGGGCGCGGCGCGGTGCGCTCAGCCATCGAGCGGGCGCGCGAGACGCTGATGGAGACGGTGGATGCGAGCGGCGCGGCCAGCGGACCCGCGGCGCAGAACCTGCTGCGGCTGGAGGCGGCGGACCAGCTGTTTGCCGTGCTGATCGGGCTGTCCGACCAGCTTGAGCACGGCGGCGCCATCCAGCGCCCGGCCGCGATCGTGCTGCTGCGGCGGCTGCGCCCGATGCTGCGGGTGATGGCGGCGGTGACGGAGCGCGAGGACTCGGCCAGGCTTGGCAAGCTGGAGCGCAGCGCGGCGGCGCTGGAGCGCGAGGCGGAGGGCTGCGCGGCCTTGCGGCCCTTTGCGCGGGCGGTGGCAGAGCGGCTGCGGGTGGCGCTGCGGCTGGTTGACCCGGCGCAGTATCTGCCAGGCAGCGGCGCGCAGGGGGACGCGGGGGTCGGCTGGCGGCAGCGGACGCTGGGGCCGCTGGCGGCGAACTGGACGTGGCGCAGCGCATCCCTGCGGCACGCGACCAGGGTGAGCCTGGTGGTGGGCGCGGCGCTGGCCGGCACGCTGCTGCGCCATGGTCCTTACACGCATTGGCTGACGATCACGCTGGTGCTGGTGATGCAGCCGTTCTTCGCGACCACGTGGCAGCGCACGCTGGAGCGGGTGGGCGGCACGCTGCTGGGGGGTGTGGTGGCGGCGGGGCTGTCCGCGCTCCTGCACAGCCGGATGCATCTGGCCGGGCTGCTGCCGGTGCTGGGGGCGCTGGCTCTGGCGGTGCGCCAGGTCAGCTACGGTGTCTATATCGCGGTGTATACGCCGGTGGTGATCCTGCTGGTGGAACAGATCAGGCCGCTGGAGGACCAGACGCAGATTGCGTTGGCACGGGCCGGCTACACGATCCTGGGCGGGCTGATCGCGGTGGCGGCGAACGCGGTGCTGTGGCCGGCGTGGCAGCCGGCGCAGGTGGCACGCGACCTGAAGGCGGCGATCTCCGCGCACGCGGCCTATGCGCGCGCGGTGCTGGTCGGCACGGGTTGCGATCCAAGGCGGGAGCGTCGGCAGGCGGGGCTGGCAAGCAATAATCTGGAAGCGTCCCTACAGCGCGCGATGCACGAACCGCGGCGCGGGCAGCGGGACTGGCTGCAGGCGGTTCTGGTGGCGGACGCGGCGCTGCGGCGGATTGCCGGTCGGCTGGCGGCGCTGTCCGTGGATTTGCCCGCGTCGCTGCCTGACTCCGCCGGCTGGGTGCCCGAGACGTTGCAGGCGATTGCCGAGGGGCGGTCCTGGGCGCCACGGCCGCAGACGAGCCGGACCGATGACCAGCTTGAGCGTGTGTCCAGGCAGGTGGAATTGCTCGGACGCACGCTGGCGCGCGAGACGGAGTGAGGCGGGCGCAGGCGCGGCGGCCTGATGCGACCGTCTGCAAAGGACCAGGCGGCGCCTGGGTTCTTTCACGCTGCCCTTGAAATCGGTCGGATTGCGAATTATGGAAAATACGGTCTTTTCTCAGCCAAGGAGATGAAGATGTCGGCTTTCGTGAAATCGTTTTTGGTTGGTGCGGCGGTGCTTGCCGTGGCGGCGTCGGGCGTGCCCGCGCGCGCGGGTGGGCACCATGTGATGACGGTGCAAATGCCGGATGGCGGCGTGGCGCGCATCGCTTACACCGGCGACGTTGCGCCGCAGGTGGTGCTGTCAGCGGCTCCGGCGCCGGCTTTCATAGCACCGGGGTTCGTGATGACGTCCGGATTCGCGGCGCTTGAACAGGTGTCCGACGCCATGGAGCGCGAGGCGGACGCGATGCTGCGGCAGGCGGCGGCTCTGCCCACCCTCACCCGCACGGAGCTCGGCAGCCTACCCGCGGGCGTCCAGGTCTATTCGGTGGAGTCCAGCATCACCAGCAACGGCGCCTGCACGCGCAGGATGGAGATTTCCTATGCTGGCGGCTCAATGACGCCCAGGCAGGTTTCCAGCGAAACGGGCGATTGCGGCCATTCGTCCCACGGCGTGGTGGCGCCGGCACAGGAAAATGGCGATCAAAGCCGCCTCGTTCGGGTGCGGGCGCAGGACGACTACCGGCATTTGGTGAAGGACGCGACGTGGCGGGGCCACTCCTGAGGCTCGCGCGCTTGAGGCTCGCGCG
>CAZZYR010000087.1:0-8040 GCA_964658235.1 uncultured Acetobacteraceae bacterium
GCCACCTCCACCACGGCGCGCGCCGCCGCGGCGCCCGGAGACCGCGCCGCTTCCAACGCCTGGTCAAGGTCCGCCACAATATCCGCCGCGTGCTCGATACCGATGCTTAGCCGGATCATTTCCGGCGTCACACCCGCCGCCTTCTGTTGCGCGGCATCCATCTGCCGGTGCGTGGTCGATGCCGGATGGCACGCCAGGGATTTCACATCCCCCAAATTCACCACGCGCTTGATCAGGCGCAGCGCGTCATACACTGCGGCCGCTTCCCGCAGGCCCCCGCGCACGCCGAACGTCAGCAGCGACGGCGCGCGGCCATCCAGATACCGCCGCAGCAGCGCATGATACGGACTATCCGCAAATCCCGCGTAGCTCACCCACGCAACTCTGGGATCCGCGCGTAGAAAACCCGCCACCTTGCGCGCGTTCTCCACATGACGGTCGATCCGCACGGACAACGTCTCAATCCCCTGCAGCAACAGAAACGCGTTGAACGGCGACAGCACGGCGCCCGTGGTGCGCAGCAGCGCGCTCCTGGCCCGCGCGATGAACGCGCCCATGCCGAAATGCGCCGCGTAGATCAGGTTGTGATAGGACTCGTCGGGTTCGTTAAACATCGGGAACCGGAGCGGGTCCTTGCGCCAGTCGAACCGACCCGCATCCACGATGATGCCGCCCAGCGTGGTGCCATGCCCACCCATGAACTTGGTCAGCGAGTGCACGACAATGTCCGCGCCATGTTCGATCGGCCGGAGCAGCATCGGCGTGGCAACCGTATTGTCCACCAAAAGCGGCACGCCGCGCGCATGCGCTGCATCTGCAAGTTGCGCTATATCGCAAACATTCCCGGCAGGGTTGCCGACACTCTCGCAGAACACTGCCCGCGTGTCCGCATCGATCAAGCCTTCGATCGCTCCGGCACTGTCATCGGCGGCGAAGCGGACAGAAACACCTTGCTGGCGCAGCGTGTGCGCGAAGAGCGTGTGTGTTGTGCCGTAAAGCTGCGGCACGGAGACGAAATTGCTGCCTGGCCCGGTCAGGTTGGTGATGGCGGTATGGATCGCCGCCTGTCCGGATGCCACGGCCAGCGCCTGTGCGCCGCCTTCCAGCAGACTGATGCGCCGCTCCAGCACCGCGCAGGTGGGATTGCTGATGCGGCTATACCGAAAGCCGTCTGCTTCAAGGTTGAACAGCGCCGCCGCATGCGCCGCGCTGTCGAACTCGTAGGCGGCGGTCTGGTGGATCGGGACGGCAAGGGCGCGCGTGCTGTCGTCAGCAGCCGTGCCGCCATGGATGGCCACCGTCTCCCGGTGCACGGGCAATTGCATGCTCTCCAAATAAAGACAGCACTGTTACAGCATCGAGACAGGTGACCGTATAACATTATCGTGTGAAACGCGAGCGTCTCCACCAGCGCGTGCGCGTTCGAGTTCGCCGACCAGCGCCTCGATATCCGCCACGGTGCTGCGCCCATTGGTGATGCAGGCGCGGATCACCGGCCGGCCTTCAAAGCGCGTGTGCGATACCCAAACACGGCCTGCTTCACTCACGCGCTGGACGAGGACGTCCGGCGGCGGCGCGCCATACGGCGGCACGAGGCACAGCACAGCCAGCGGCGACGCATTGACGACTTTCCAGCCCAGCGCAGAAAGCTTTGTCCGTAACACACCGGCCAGGGCAATCGCGCGGTCGATGTGCGCGCCGTGGCCCGCCCAGCCCACGGCCGCGAGCGAGGTGAACAAACGCAGTCCCAGGAACCTGCGGGACCACTGTACGGTCGTCGCATACGGATCCTCGCTCGCCACGCCTGGCGGCATGAAGTCCGTAGCCACCTGGAACGCGGCGGCAAGATCGTCCTTGCACCGCGCGAGGAAAATGCCGCATCCCATGGTCGTAGAAAACCACTTATGTGCATCTATTGTTATGCTATCCGCACATGCAATACCCGCCAACAACGCGCAATGGTTGCTGGAAGCCAGCACGGCACCACCCCAGGCTGCATCAACATGGAACCATTGGCTTGTTGCCCGTGCCGTGGACGCGCATGCATCCAGCGGATCGATCATCCCGGCTGCCGTCGTGCCCGCCGTTGCCGCGATCATCACGCCGACATCGCCGGCCGCGCGATCTCGATCGACCGCCTCCGCAAGCGCCCCCGCATCCAGCGCGCCATGGCCGTCCGTGGCGATCATCCTCACCCCATCCCGGCCTATCCCAGCCTGCTGCGCGATCTTGATCCAGGCCAGATGCGCATCCTGCGACACGTAGATGCGCGGCGCGCCCCTGAAACACCGCGTGCCCGCCTGCCGGAAGCCTGGCTCCGCTTTGGTCAGCGCGCAAACCAGGGCGGTAAAATTTGCCTCCGACCCGCCCGTGGTGAAATGCCCGCCGGCGCCCGGCGGCAGGCCCGCGCGCGCGGCCATGGCGCCAATCACATGCGCCTCGATGGCAACCGGCACCGGTGACGTGGTGGCGCTGGCAAGCTGCGGATTGAATGCGGCAACAATACGATCAGCGCACTGCGCGGGGAAACTCGGCGCCGGATTGAACAGCCCGAAATAGCGCGGATGGGTGATCTGCACGATCCCGCGTTCCATCTGCGCGATGATCCAGTCCAGCGTCTCGGTCAGGCTGCGTTCCTGTTCGAATGTGAAACCGGCCAGTTCACACCGGAATCGATCGAGATCGAACCGGGGATAAACCGGCGCCGCTTCGATACGCTCATTTAACAGACGCAAAGCGCTATCCAGACGTGAGTTCACATCATTTTTCACAACTTTGTCGGGAAACAATCCCGAGATGCCCTGTGCGGCGCAATCTGGGCGCAATTGTCATCTCTCCTGAGTGCACAAACCTACATCAATATGCGGGTAAACGACACCGCAATATACAAGCAACCCACTTTGATCTTAAAAAAGCAACGCTCAAGGCTTATTTATATTGACTCACCCGTGCAGCCCACGCGATAATCCAGACTTATTCGGACAATCCTCACAATGGCACACGGCACGAGCGAAGCGGGGGCAGGCGGCGATACGCTGCTGTGCCAGAGCGCGGTCGCGAAACTTGCAGTCGTCCGAGCCGAGATTCGCTGGCTTGTCACCGAGCGTCTCGCCGAGCGCGGCGATGTGGCCGCCTTCGAAGATGAGGATGAACTTGCGGAGATCGGTATCGCGTCCCTGGACATGGTCGCACTCATCCTCGCCCTGGAACGCCATTTCGATACAGAAATACCCAGGTCGGAGATGACCCACGCACGTTTTAGATCCGTTATTTCCTTGGCGGAGATGATGGTTCGCCTGGCGCCATCGGCCATGCCGATCGCGCGCGGTTGTCCATCTATTGCATCCGGCGGCGCGTCCGCCGGCAATGCGGGTGACTGACACACTCGGCGCGGATCAAACCGTATCCTACCCCGGCACGTTCTTTTGCGTGCCCGGCATCGGCGGCAACGTGCTGAATTTGCAAGGGCTCGCCCAACGCCTCGGCCCGCCGCAACGTCTGGTTGCCTTGCGCACCGGACTGGCCTCCGGCACCTGGCGCGGTATCGAGGAGCTGGCAAGCAACGTGGCCGATACGGTGCTCCGCCACCACCGCTCTGGCCCGCTGCTGCTCGGCGGCTATTCCGGCGGCGCCGCCATCGCCTTTGAAATGGCGCAACAACTCTCGGCCGCCGGCCACCCGATCGGCCTGCTCGCCCTGATCGATACCCGCCGCCCCGGCTGGCGGATGACAAGCCGAACGGCGCCCGCGGTGGCGGCCCGCTTCATCAGCAATCTTCCCGGCTGGATCAGGGACGATCTGTCGAAGTCCAGCGCGCGCCAGACCTGGCGCAACATCAGGCGCCATCTGCGCCAGGCCACGCGCGGAAAAGCCACTCTGGACGGCATCATCGATCTCGCTCGCTATCCGGATGACATGCGGCGGACGATGCAGCGCGAGTTCGAACTCCTTGAGGCCTACCGCCCTTGCCCCTGGTCCGGCCGCATCACCTTCCTGCGCGCGCAAACCCAGCCGCTGCTTCTGCTGCATGACGAGGATGCGCTTGGCTGGAGCACCCTGGCGGGCGGCGGCATCGATGTGGTCACGATCCCCGGCAACCACCTGACCATCATGCGGGAGCCCAATGTCGGCCGCCTCGCCGCGGAACTGCGCGCGCGCATGGACGCGGCCATGGCCCCCGCGATGCAGGCCGCATGAACATCTCCCTCTCCATGAACGGCCCCGTCCCCGCCTCAATGCTTGGCGCGCACGCCCCGGCCGCGCCGCGCGCAGCCGCACTCCTGGCCGCCGCCGACCGCGCCGCCCACACCGCCGCCGCCTGCGCGGAGGACGTGGACCGCGCCGCACGCTTCCCCGCCGAAGCGATCGCGGCCCTCCGCGCCGAAGGACTTCTCTCCGCCGTGCTCCCCGCCGATTTCGGCGGCGAGGACGCGTCCGTCACGGACGTGGTCAACATCTGTTACCGCCTGGGCCAGGCCTGCGCGTCAACGGCGATGATCTTCGCCATGCACCAGGCAAGCCTTGCCTGCCTGCTCCGCCACGGCCGCCACCAGGAGTGGCACGCCGCGCTGCTGCGCCGCATCTCCGCCGAACAACTCCTGCTCGCATCCTCCACAACGGAAGGCCACGGCGGCGGCGACATTCGCAACAGCCACGCCGCCGTCACGCACGGCCCCGCCGGCATCACGCTCCAGCGGGACGCCAGCGTGATCTCCTACGCCGCCCAGGCGGACGCCATCCTCACCACCGCGCGCCGCTCCGCGGATGCCGCGCCATCCGATCAAGTCCTCGTGGTATTCCAGCGCGCGGACCTGACCCTGGAGCCCGCCGGCAGCTGGGACACGCTGGGCATGCGCGGCACGTGCAGCCAGGGCTTCACCCTGCACGCGCGCGGCAGCGCGGCGCAGATCCTTCCCGATCCTTACAGCAAGATCCACGCGCGCAGCATGGTGCCCGTATCCCATCTCGCCTGGTCCGGCGCCTGGGCGGGCATCGCCGCGGACGCCGTCCGCCGCGCCCGCGCACGCGCCCGCATGGCATCCCGCCGCGCCAACGCAACACTGCCGCCCGGCGCCGCGCATTACACGCAGGCTCGCGCGACTCTGCAAACCTTGTGCGCCTTGCTCGCCTCCGGCGCACACAGCTGGGGACTGGCATCGCATGATCCGGAGATCCTGGACAGCTTTGAATTCCAGTCCGAAATGTCAATGATGAAGGTGCAGGCCTCCACATTGGCTTTGTCCGCCGTGCTGGATGCCGCCCAGGCCTGCGGGCTGGCGGGCTACCGCAACGATGGCCCCCACAGCGTTGCGCGCCACGTGCGTGATGTCCTGTCCGCCCGCCTCATGATCAGCAATGACCGCATCATGGGCAACCTCACCGGGCCGCTTCTGCTGTCGGATATCCCCACATCGCCATGCCCCGCCTAGAACTCCGTCACGTCCAGCCTTGAACCAACCGCCCTTGAACCACCTGCAGCTCCCCATGGGCCTGGACGGCGTCTATGCCCGCGGCGCCTTATACGAAAGCGTCATTGCCGGCCTGGACCGTTTCATTTCCTCCGTCCGGGACCCCGCCGCGGAAACCGTGCGCCTGCCCCCGGTGATGAGCCGCGCCCAGCTCGAAACCTCAGGCTACCTCAAAAGCTTTCCCAACCTGCTCGGCTGCGTCTGCGCCCTGCATGGCAGCGAGGCAGACATCGCCCGCATTGCCGCCGCCGACTGGACCGCCGCCGTCGCCGCCACCGATCTCGTCCTCACCCCCGCCGCCTGCTACCCGCTATACCCCATGGCCGCCGCGCGCGGCCCCCTGCCGCCGTCCGGCCTGCTGTTCGATGTCACCTGCGAGTGCTTCCGCCGCGAGCCCTCCACATCGCCGGACCGCCTGCAATCCTTCAGGATGCGGGAATTCGTCCGCATGGGCACACAAGCGGACGTGCTCGCCTTCCGCGCCGGCTGGCTGGACCGCACTCTGTCCATGGCCGCCACACTGGGCCTGGCTGCCCGGCTTGAAATCGCCAGCGACCCCTTTTTTGGCCGGGAAGGCCTGATCCTCGCCGCCAGCCAGATCCAGCAGGCGCTGAAGTATGAACTGCAAGTGGACATCCTCGCCGGCCAGAAGCCCACCGCCTGCATGAGCTGCAATTACCACCGCGACCATTTCGGCAACATCTGGAACATCCGCGACAGGGCAGGGGACGTGCAGCACACCGCCTGCGTGGCGTTCGGCCTGGATCGCCTGGCTCTGGCCCTTTTCGCCGCGCACGGCACGGACATCGCCGGCTGGCCCGCCCCAGCGCGGGACGCCATCCTGCAGGCGTAATGCGGGCGGTCGGAATCGAACCGACACTCCTTTCGGAACCGAATTTTGAGTCCGGCGCGTCTACCAGTTCCACCACGCCCGCACAGGGTCTCGGCACCGCCATATAGCCTCCGGCAGCCTCGCTCGGCAAGCAGCCCCGCCAGCCCTGATCACGGACGCGTGACAGATCCGGATTGTCATCAAACGGTGATGGACCAGGGCCGTCACCGGCGTCACCTATCCGCCGCCCGGCACGCGATGGGCGGAAATTTGACAGTTGGACCAGGGAATCAACCAGCCATGACACGTAATCAGTGGTTCAGAACCACGTGCGCGCTCGCCACCACGCTCGGCCTGATGCAGCCCACGCTCCTGCTCGCCGCCACGCCGGACGTCACCACCGGCCCGCGCTCCAGCGCCGTCGTCGCCCGCGCCATGGTCAGCCCGGAGAGTGAGCCGAACCTGACTCCGGCGCAAAAGCTGGCCCTGCTCCGCAAGAACATCAAATACGTCTTCGTGCTGTTCCAGGAGAACCGCTCCTTCGATCAGCATTTCGGCACCTTCCCCGGCGCCAACGGCGTCTGGCCGCCCGCCAGCCAGCCCGGCTACACCCAGAAGATCGTCAACACGGATGGCACCGTCGGCACCATCTCGCCTTTCAAGATCCCCACCAGCGTCGTCAACACTGCCGGCGCCACCGTCCCGCTCTATCCCGCCGACACGGACAGCGTGGACCACTCCCACACCGGCATCGTCAATGATATCGACTACACCGGCGGCACGACTCTCAATGACCGCTACGCGCTGAACGCCGAAGGCCTGACCACGGATTCGAACGGCAACATCGTCTCCCGCTCCACCGGCGCCCCGCTCTCCACCCTGCCGCCGCCCACCTTGGCGCAGAAGCAGAAGGCGGAGCTGGTTGTCAGCCATCTTGACTGCGACACCATCCCCTTCCTGTGGCAATACGCGGATCGCTTCGCGTTGTTCGACAATTTCCACATGACCGTCACCGCGCCCTCCACGCCCAACGCCATCGCCGTCATCGCCGGCCAGTCCGGCCTCACGCAGTGGGCGCTGCATCCCGGGGAGTCCGCCAAAAACATCGCCGGCACCACTCTCGCCAGCAGCGGCGGCGAACCCGTCACCGCGGACCCGGGCCCCTATGCCGGCTCCAACCTGGACCACAGCGCCGTCAAGCCGCCGTATGGCCCGAATGACGAGCCGCCGGCCACGCCCACGCTGAACCAGACATATGCCTCCCTGCCGCTCTCTTTCATGGGGAGCAACATCAATAAGATCATCGCCTCGGACGAAAATCCCGCGCTCGATCTCACGGATGTGCAGGCGGACATCGCCACCGTCGCCGCCAAGGACATGCCGGTAAACTGGGGCTGGTATCAGGAAGGTTACGATCACGAACCCACGGACGGCACCGGCGCCGCCACCAACGCTACGTACATCACCCACCACGAAGGCCCGCAATATTTCGGCTATCTCGGTGACAACACGCACGTCCTGAAGACCAACCTGCACGGCCTCGGCGATTTCTACGCGGACATCGCCGCCAACAAGCTGCCCGCCGCCGGCGGCGTCTTCTACGTCCGCGGCGGTTACGGCAACAATGACGGCCTGGTCCCGCAGGACCCCACCAAAGCCATCCAGACCGCGTTTGCCGGCAGCGATGACCATCCCGGCTATTCGGACGCGCAAATCGCCGAAGCCCTGCTGGCGGACAGC
>CAZZYR010000088.1:0-8021 GCA_964658235.1 uncultured Acetobacteraceae bacterium
GGTAAGGCAGCGGATTTTGATTCCGCCATTCGGAGGTTCGATCCCTCCCGCCCCAGCCAGACACTTCAAGTAACTGATCTTGTTCGTGCCCCCGCATGCGGGGGGGCCCCGTGCGGCGGTGACGCACCCGGGTTCATGCATGTAGTCGGCACCACAGATTGGTGCGGCCGCTGGCGCGGCGTGGGCGGAGAGGCGAACGACGGCAGCCTTGACCGGGCCTGCACATCGCCGATCCCGCTTCATATTGGCCCTCCCGCGGCGGACTTTACGCGCCGAACCCCGCCAGCCGCCTGGCCATCTCGTCCGCCGACAGCCCGTCATCCAGCAGCCCCACGAAACTGCCATCCGGCCCCATCACGTAAATGATCGAGCTGTGGTCCATCGCGTAATCGCCGCCCTTCAGGTCATGCCGCCGCACATAGACATGATACTCGGCCTCCACCGGCGCCAAATCCGCCGCATTGCCCGTCAGGCCTACGAACTCACGCCCGAACGCCGCCGCATACGCCCCTATCACCGCCGGCGAGTCCCGCGCCGGATCCACCGTCACGAACAGCACCCGCACATGCGCACGCTTCTCCGCCGGCAACCTGTCCAGCGCCGCGCCAAGCGTGCCCAACGTGGTTGGGCACGCATCAGGACAATGCGTGTAGCCGAAATACACCAGCCGCCAGAACCCGCGGTAACTCGCATCATTCACCCGATGCCCCGCGCCATCCGTCAGCGCGAACGGCCCGCCTATGTCCGGCAGCCCCCCCGTCCGCGGCGGGCGCGTGGCAACCCACCCCACGCCGGCCGCCACCCCCACGCCGACTAGAACCGCGACAGCCCGGACCCAGCGCATCCCGCTCAGCCCGGCGGCCCGGCAGCCCCGATCGGCTGCACCGGCACATGCACATGCAGCACGCCCGCCTTCGCGAATTTCAGGTCGAGCCCGATCTCGGTGCCCGCCACCAGCCCATGCTTCAAATCCATCAGCATCACGTGCATCCCATGCGGCACCAGCTTGACCGTCCCCCCCGCCGGCACCGCCACCCCGTCCACATCCGTCATGCCGCTCATCCCGCCAGACTCCGTCGTCGCGTGCAGCATCGCCATACCCGCATCCGGACTGGAAACCGCCACCAGCCTGTCCGCCACCGGCGATGTCATCGACAGATACACCACCCCCGTATCTTGCCCCGGCGCCGTCGCCCGCGCCCACGCGCCACGCACCTGAACCGCTTGCGCCCAGGCCGGCCGGACGGATCCAGCCAGCAGAACCAGCAGCGCGCACGACAGAGCAAACGGCATGAAAACTCCCAATGCGCCGGTGGCGCGGCGATGTATGCGGTTGGAGAGGTGGAGGAAGGCCTTCTTTTTTGTAAAAAAGAAGCAAAAAACTTTTGTCAGTGCTGTCGCCGACTGAGCTTCGTCATTTTTGTGATGCCGGCAATCTCGCGGGGAGTTTCTTATTCCCACACAGACTTAGATCGCGACTCCGCGACAGCGCCGCCAAAAGTTTTTTGCTTCTTTTTTTCAAAAAAGAAGTCCTTCCTGACTTGATCTCACTCCCGTCTAAACGTCGCCACCAGCACATCCCGGTACGCCGGGGCCCCCGCATCGATCGGCTCGATCGCCGTCACTCCATGATACACCCGGCCGTCATCCACCAGCGCCGCTTCCATCGGCTCCGTCAGCGTGAAACTTCCCAGCCGCCGCCTCTGCATATCATGGATCGACGTCTCCCCGCTCGCCACATTCTCGCGCCGCACCAGCAGCACCAGCACCCAGTCAACACCGTCCCTGTGCAACCCCTCCGGCGTCGGCTGCCCCACCTCTCCCGCCTGCGCCTCGATACGGAACTGATGCACCTCCACATGCCAGGCGTGCGGCCGCACGGCCGCATCCGTGCACCCGTCGAAGATGGTGAAACACGAACGCAGGATCGCGTGCAGCGCAGCAGACCCAGCCACCGCCTCCGTCACCGGCTCGAACCACCGCGCCAGGCCGCCATTCAGCGCGTTGTAATCCCGGCTCTGGTAGTGCGGCTGGTGCGGTTTGCGCGTGATATGCGCGGCATCAACCGAAAACGCCGCATGCCGTCGCCGGCGATACCGCCCGCCATCGGCCATGTACGTGTCGATCCCCAGATTGTTCCAGCTCGCCGCGAAGTCGGACCATCCGGTCAGCCCCGCCGCCGCCAGCACGCCGCCGAAAGTCGCCGCCGGCACATGCGCGAACCCTTGCGTCCTAAGCTCTGCCTCGATCGGCGCCACATCGCCCGAAAAAATTTCGCCATCCATCAATTGGTGTTCCCCAAAGCCGCGGGCGGCGGCGAGACATCCAGCTGGCCGGACGGCGCGTCCCGCACGTCTTGCGCGCGCGCCACCGGTTCCACATCGCGCGCGATGTGGTTGTACACCGTCTGCACCGGGGTCGCTATCCGCAGACCTGCCTCCTTGAACCGGATCGCCAGCCGCCGGTTGAATTCGCGCTGCACCGCCCACCGCCCGGCATCCGTGCACACGATCTGCCCCACAACCGTCATCACGCCGCTCTCCACCTTGTCCACGCCCCAAAGCTGCAGGTCGCTGCGCATGAACTCGGAGAAGCGCTCCTCCTCGCGCATCTCCCGCGCAATCCCGGACAGGACTTCGCACACCCTGTCGCTATCCTCCTCCATCGGCACCGCCACGCTGATCGCCGCATTGCCGATGCCGCGGTTCACGTTCGTCACCGTGGAGACGGAGCTGAACGGAATGATGTGCACGGATCCATCTCCCGCCCGCAGCCGCATCGTGCGTATCGATAAATTCTCCACCGAGCCGGACAGGCCCGCCACCGTCACCCAGTCCCCCACCTGCATCGCGTTTTCCACCAGCAGGAAGATGCCGGTGATGAAATCCTGCACCAGCTTCTGCGACCCGAAGCCGATCGCCACGCCCAAAATCCCCGCGCCCGCCAGCAGCGGCGCAATATTCAAACCCACTTCGGACAGCGCCGTCAGCCCGAACACCGCCACCAGCACCGCCAGCAACAGGGTGCGCAGGATCGGCATCAACGTGCGCAGGCGCGCCGCCTTCATCACCTGCGCTTGCCGGGTCAGCCGCGCCAAATGGCTGTCGATGGAGGCGTTGCTCACCTCCCACACCACCAGGGCCACCGCACCCGCCACCAGCACGGTCAGGCTCGCGGACACCAGCCGCCCGCCCAGGGCGTTGGTGCGGAACCACACCAGCGTGTTGATCCCCCAGGCCTGCAGCAAAGCCAGCCCGGTTGCCGTGATTAGGATGAAAGACACCGTTCGCCGCAGCAGCGGATAATAGCGGTCCGCCCGCTGCTCCAGCCCCGGATGGCGCAGCCGCGTCTCCGGCGATACGCGGAACGCGCGGTCCAGCCCGCCCAGCACGATGATGCTGGTCAGCCGTGCCACCACAATCACGCCCACGCCCACCAGGAAGATGTGCCAGATGCGGAGATAGCCGTGCCGGACCTCCGCCGCCCACACCATCCACAATCCCGCAATGTAGAAGATCGCCACCAGGTGCCACACGGAAGCCAGCCGGTTGCGCAGCTGACCACCCAGGCCCGGATTGGTCTTGTGGGACCGGATGCGGGCGGCGACGCTGGCGCGGCACTGCAGCACGATCACGATCAGGCAGACATGCACGACCAGGAACACCGCCTTCAGGAAGGCATCGTTTGCCTGCGGTGGCAGCCCGAATTGCAACCCTATCTGGGACAACGCGAAGCCCGCAGCTCCGATCGCGAAGATCCGCCGCACCCAGACGAGGACATAGAGTGCACCTTCGTCGCTGACTTGGACCAGCCGCAGGCTCGGCAGTTCCGGCGCCGCGAACATGCGCGTCAAGGAAATCGCCACCCGGCACACCGCGTAGGCCAGGAACGCCACCTGCAGCACCGCCTGGATGGCCGGCGTTGCCAGCAGTGTTCCCGCATAACCCACGCCCAGGAACAGCCCCAGCGGCAGCAGGTCCAGCAGGAAGCACAGCAGCACGAACGGGAGCCGCCTCAAGGTGCGGATGGTGCGCGCAAACCGCCTCCGCCGCAGCACGTGCTCCACGGTGGCCGCCTCCCGCTCCTCCTCCGGCACGCCGGCCACCGGGGCGGACGCAATCTCCGCCGCCGTCGGTGGCGAGATATCCGGATCCAGGCCAGCCACGTCGCCCTCGGCCGCGCGCACCGCGTCATCCACCCGCGCCGCCTCACGCCGATCAGAAGCGGTCTCCATCCCGGTATCCGGCGGCGGCCGGACAGCCTCCGTTCCATCCGGCACGCGGCGCGCAATGGCGCGCACCGGCCGGCGCAGCAGCCAGGCCGCGCCCCACTCCGCCAGCCCGGCCGCCGCCAGCACCAGCGCCAGCCGCCACGCCGCGTCCAGCGCCCGCGCCCGCAGTTCCGGGCTTTGCATCGTCCGCAGGGAAAACGCCCACACGCTCGGCAAATTCCCCAGCACGCGACCGAAGCTCACAAGCTGGCCGGACATCCCGGACAGCCAGGTGGTGCCCTCCCGCAGCACCTGCGCCCCCACGCTGTCCGGTGCCAGCGGCACGGAAGCCGCGGCCGGCTTCGGCCCGGCCACGCTGCTCGCCTTGGCCAGCGTCTCCAGCGTGGCCGTGAATGCAGCCCGCTTCTGCGGATCGTTCAGCAGGTCGATCATCTGCTTGGTTTCGGCCGGGCTCAGCGTGGGCGCGGCCGGCGCTGCCGGCGCCTTGGCCACCGCAGCGGCCGCCAGTCCCGGCATCTGTGCCGCCGCCGGCCACATCACCAGGCAGCCCGCCAGCAGCAGACAGGGGTGCACAAAAGCGGCCAGCAGCCTATGTCGCATCGATGACGTCAATCCTGATGATCCTTCTGGGCTTCACCATGCTGGCCGTGCTCGTGGTCCTGGGCCTGGGCATGGTGGGCGTCGTACAGGGCGGAGACCCGCGGCGGTCCAACGCGTTGATGCGCGCGCGCGTTCTGCTGCAGGGCCTGGCCCTGGCGCTGATGGCCGGTATCCTGCTTCTACGGCATTCCTGACGCAAACAGGAAGCCGCAAGCCCCCGGCCGCGCGCACCATGTCCTGGCTAAAGCCCTTATGATAAAAAGTTTTCTGCTTCTTTTTTCCAAAAAAGAAATGCTTCCTTCTCTTCAGTTCCACCCGGTGTAAAACCGGGCCAATGCCCCCGGCCGCCCCCTGGACGCTCACCGCGCCCCCGCGCCGCACCGCCTGGTCCGCGGCCGGCGCCATCGTCCTCCTCTTGATCGCCGCCTGGACCATCCCGCCTTTGCTGGATTGGGGCCGCTTCCGCACCCAGATCGCCGCCATCGCCACCGCCCGTCTTGGCCGTCCGGTGGTTATCGGCGGCGACATCACCCTGCGCCTGCTCCCGCACGCCGTGCTCACGGCCGCCAACGTGACCCTGCCGAACCAGGGCGACGGCATCTCCGGCCAGGTCACCGTCCTGCGCCTGCAAGTCGCCACCCTGCCGCTGCTGACCGGCCGCATCGTCCTGCGGGACCTCGTCTTGGGCGCCCCCGTTTTGCGCCTGCCCATGGCGCTGCCGCGCGGCCTGCCGGACACCATTGCCCATCCGTCCCGCCCGCTGGCCCCGCATGCCTTCGCCGCGCGCATCGAAAATGGTGTCCTCCGCATCGGTCAGACCGAAATATCCGGCATCACCGCCTCCATCCATGGCGGCCCCGAAATCCCGCCCGGCGTGGCCGCCGGCGTGCAGGAGGTGCTCGCGCCGGACGCCGCCCCGGTCGCTGCCTTCGGCGCCGAAGGCTTCGCCGCCGCCTCCGGCCGTATTTGGCGGTTCACCGCGGCCCTCGGCGTCCCGAACGCGGACGGAGTCTCTCCGGTGGATATCTCCGTGCGCGGCCAGGGCGCGGTGGCGGATACCGGCGGCACGGTGCAGGGCACGCTCGCGGACGGCGCCATCCAGGGCCGACTGCGTGCAGGCGGCCCGAACCTGTCCCTGCTGATGCCGGCTTCGCCGCTAGCCTGGCATGCGGAGGCGCCGTTCGTCGCCACTGCCCAGCAGATCGAGACCACCGCCATCAGCCTCTCCCTCGGGGGCGCCCCGGCCGACGGCGCCCTGGTGCTCCGCCTGGCCGCCCCAGCCCGCCTGGAAGGCCGGTTGCATGCCGCCGCGCTCGATCTGAACGGCTGGGCCGCCCTGCTGGGCACGGGCCTGCGGCTGCACGCGGAAAACGCCCTGTCACCTCCGCGATCCGCGCTTCTGCCGCTTCGCATTGCCCTGTCCGCGGACACCGCCACGCTTCTCACCGGCACGTTGCGGGACCTGCGCGCCACCTTGGTCTCAGACGGCATCCATCTCGGTTTCGACCAGGACCAGGTGACCTTACCAGGCGATGCCACGCTTGCCGCGTCCCATGCCAGCCTGAGCGAGACGACCGGCCAGCCGGCCGGCGTTTCACTCCTCGGCACAGCCACGCTCGCGGCGCCGGACCTGTCCGCCACCCTTGCCTGGCTCCGGCCCCTCGCGCCGTCCCTGGTTGGGGCAATCCCCCCCGGCAGCTTGCGCCAAGCCGATCTCACGGGTGCGGTCACGCTGAGCGCGACCGGCCTGACCATCACCGATCTCGCCGGCCGGATCGGCGGCACACCCGTTACCGGCGCCGCCGCAATCCGCCCCGGCGCACGGCCCAGACTGGATTTGACGCTCGCTCTCGACAAACTGCCGCTCGATCCCTGGCTGGCTGGCATCACCCCGGGGCAGGACCTTGCTGCCTTTGGCCAATCCTTCGCCGCCGCAGACGCCACCCTGCACATCACGGCTGCTGCCGGCAGCTGGCACGGCCACGCGCTGTCTGCTTTGGCGCTCGATGCCCGCACGGGACTCGCTGGCCTCACGCTGGAGCAGGCGCACGCCACCCTGGCCGGCGCGCAACTGGCGCTTTCCGGCGCCGCCGCCACAGACGGCCGCCTCTCCCGCGCCACCCTATCGGTCCAAACCGCCGACCTGGCCCCCTTGCTCCCGCTCCTTCCCCCGGCCTTCCACCTCGCGCCCGGGTGGCACGGCCCCGCCACCCTGCGCCTGACCGCGGACGGCCCGCCGGATGCACTCGCCCTGCAACTGCGCGCCGATGCCAGCGACCTGGTGCTGGAGGCCGAATCCGTGCGCGACACCCGCCATGGGATTGCCGACGCCACGCTCACGGTGCGCCACCCCGGCGCCCCGCGCCTCGCCGCCGCCCTGGGCCTCGCCGGCAGCCAGGACGCAGCCACCGCCTGGCTGGATACCGGCTCGCTCGCCCTGCGCGCTCATCTGCACGCCGCCCCTGGCCATCTCACCGTGCAGGATTTCGATCTGGACGCCGCGTCCCTGCGCCTCTCCGGCAATCTGGACGCGGATTGGACCGCACCCACACCCACACTCACTGGCACGCTCGCATCGGAGAACCTGCCGCTGCTTTCATGGTCGGCCCGCGCACCGCTGCTGGCGCGCGCCGCCTCCTGGACAACCCAGCTCCACATCACCAGCCAGCGCGTTAGCTTCGGCGGTTCGACCCTCGCCACGAACGCCGCGGCCGACCTCTCCACCGCCGGTGGCATCCTTCTGCTGGACAACCTCGCCGCCACCGCCGCGGGCGGCCGCCTTGCCGCCAACCTCGCCGCCCCCAGCTACGCCGCCCGCCTCACCCTGGCGGGCGCGGCCATCACGGCCCCGCTCACCGACTGGCCGATCGACCTCGACCAAGGCACCGCCGATCTCACCGCCGACCTCGCCGCCGCCAGCCCCAGCTGGGCCGCCTTGCGCGGCCAGGTCCAGGCCACACTCCACGACGGCCGCCTCACCGGCCTGGATCTCGCGCAGCTCGCCACCCTCGCCGGCTCACGCATCCGCCCGGTCGCCCTGCACGCCGCCCTCACCACCGGCAGCTCCGCCGGACTGGCTGGCACCGTTGATGCAACAATCGACGTCGGCAAAGCGGTGCTCGCGCCCGTCCAGCTCACCTCGCCGGACGGCACGGCCGCCGTCACCGGTGGCGTCGATTTCAATGACGAA
>CAZZYR010000089.1:0-8003 GCA_964658235.1 uncultured Acetobacteraceae bacterium
TATGCGCGGGCCGCGCTTTGGAAGCTGACGTATTATGGTCAGCTTGCGGCGCGCGCGGCTGGCGTGTCCGAGGCGGCGCTGCGGGCCGGCATCGCGGCCCAGCGTGATCCGCTGCCGAGCGCGGCGGAGGCGCGGGCGTTTGAGAGCTCCGAGTTCGCGCGCGCGGCGAGGATTCTTGTTGGCTGGCAGGACCCGCGCCGCGCTGCGGATTTCCTGTTGCAGGCGGCCCAGCCGCCGGCCGGGCTGACGGCACGGCGCTTGATTGCCGGCCTGGCGACGCGGCTTGGGCTGAACGATGTGGCTGTTCAGGCAGCGCGGCTGATTGGGCGGGACGGCGCCGTTCTGCCGCAGGATGGCTGGCCGGTTCCCGTGCAGCCGCCTTCGGGGGCGGTGGCGGCGCCGCTGGCACTCGGTTTGATGCGGCAGGAGAGCAGCTTTGATCCGCTGGTGGTCAGCAGCGCAGGGGCGCGCGGGCTGATGCAGTTGATGCCGGGCACTGCCCAGCAGATGGGGCGCGCGCTGCACGCGCCGGCGGGGCCGCTGACTGATCCGGACGTCAACATGCGGCTGGGAACCGCGTATCTGGCGAGTCTGCTCGCCAGATTTCACGATACGGCGCCTTTCGCCATCGCGGCGTATAATGCGGGGCCCCGGCGGGTGGATGACTGGATTGCCGCGAACGGTGAACCGCCTGCGGATACGGACGCGATGGTGGACTGGATCGAGCTGATCCCGTTTGCGGAAACCCGGAACTATGTGGAGCGCGTTCTGGAGAACGAGACGGTGTATGCCTCGCGTCTCGGCAGTTAGGTGGTGAGTGTGAGGCAGGTGGGTCTGGCCCGTGTCATCGCGGGTGGTTTTGGCAGCGGGGCGAGTCCGTGGGCGCCAGGCACAATGGGATCGCTCGCGGGGCTG
Organism: uncultured Acetobacteraceae bacterium; assembly: GCA_964658235.1. Taxonomy (GTDB): domain Bacteria; phylum Pseudomonadota; class Alphaproteobacteria; order Acetobacterales; family Acetobacteraceae; genus BOG-908. The sequence continues at coordinate 916 of CAZZYR010000089.1, forward strand.
CTCATCGGGGCGGCGTTGTGGCGGGTGTCGCCGCTGCTGCTGCTGGTGGGGTTGTTGGCGTCGACCTATGCGGGGCTTTGGGCGATTCGGGCGGCGACTGGGCTGCCGTGGCGGCAGGCGCTGAAAGCGGAGGCTGATGATCCGGGCTGGATCGTGATCGACGAGATTGCCGGACAGATGCTGGCGATGATGGGGCTTCGTCATCTGAGCATTGGGGGGCTGGTTGCCGCTTTTGCGCTGTTCCGCCTGTTCGATATCGCCAAACCGGGTCCGATCGGATGGGCGGACCGGCAGGGCGGGGCGGCGGGGATCATGGCGGACGATCTGCTGGCCGGTGTGGCGGCGGCGATCGTATTGGTGGTTGCACAGGCGTTGATGGCGGGTGGCCGCCTGTGACGGCGCGGTCCCTGGCGCGCGCTGGATGGTCGCCACGGCGGGACAGGCGTGAGCCGCTGGCTATTTTGGCGGCGCAGGCAACGACGCGCCTGCCGGAGTTGCTTGGGCTGCGGATCGAGCGGATGCGTGCCTCGCCATTCGCTTTTCTGCGTGGCTCGGCCGCAGTGATGGCGGCGGACCTCGCCAGCTTGCCTGCGGGTGGTGTCGGGGTGCAGCTCTGCGGCGATGCGCATCTGGCTAATTTTGGCGCCTATGCCTCGCCGGAAGGCAATCCTGTTTTTGACGTCAATGATTTTGACGAGACGTGGCCCGGGCCGTTCGAGTGGGATGTGAAACGGCTGGCGACTAGCCTGGTGGTGCGCGGGCGAGAGGAGTCAATGTCGGCCAAGGAATGCCGCGCGCTGGCAACGCGGTGCGCCAGGCAGTATCAGCGGCATCTGGGCCAGCTTGCGAAGCTGTCGCCGTTGGCTGCGTGGCAAAGTTCGATTGGCCTGGAGGCGGCGATCGCGGGCATCGATCGCGGGAAACTGCGCCGCAAACTGGAGAAGCGGTTGCGCGGCGCGATGGCGGCGAGTGCCGGCGCGTATGGTTTGGTTGACGGCACGGGGAAGGCGCCGACGCTGGCGCGGCTCGATAACCTTGCGCGGCTGCCGGCCTATCAGCCGACGATCGATGCGGCGTTTGCCGCCTGGCCGGCAACGCTGCAGCCGCAATTCGCGGATCTGGCAGGGCGGTATCGGCTGGCGGATCGCGCGTTCAAGGTTGTGGGAATCGGGTCGTTGGGCACGTTCTGTGCTGTGGGCCTGTTCCTGTCGGATGGCGGCGCGCCGCTGCTGCTGCAGTTGAAGGAGGCGCAGCTTTCCGTATTGAGCGGCCTGACGGATGCTCCTCCTGTTGCCAATCAGGGCGAACGGGTGGTGACGGGGCAGCGGCGGCTGCAGGCGCAGAGCGACATTTTCCTGGGCTGGACGCCCGCACCGGTGGATGGCCGCGATTTTTATGTGCGGCGACTGAAGGATAGCCGCCTGGCGCGGATCGGGGCGGCGATCGAAGCTGACACCCTGCCATTTTACGCCACACTCTGTGGGCGCACGCTGGCGCGCGCGCATGGGCGCGCGGGCGACGCAGGGCGGATTGTCGCCGCGATCGATGGGGTCGAGGGGGCGTTTGCGGAGACGATCGCGGACTTCGCGGTTGCCTATGCCGATCAGACGGAGATGGACCACGCGATGTTTTGCCGGGCGGTGGACGAGGAAAGCCGATCTTGAAATGGGTCGCCTAGATGCTGTCAGCGGAGACGCTGGAACGGGCCGCACAGGTTTTGGGCATGCTGCGGGGGCGCGGCTGGATGTTGGCGACCGCGGAGAGCTGCACCGGCGGGCTGATTGCCGCGGCGCTGACCCATGTGGCCGGGTCTTCGGACGTGGTGGAGCGCGGGTTCGTGACGTATTCGAATGAGTCGAAGATCGAACTGCTGGGTGTGGATGCGGCGCTGATTGCGGCGCATGGCGCCGTGAGCGAGGCGGTTGCGCGTGCAATGGCCGCTGGCGCGTTGGCGCGGTCGCGCGCGAAGATTGCGTTGAGCGTGACCGGCATTGCTGGGCCGGGGGGCGGCAGCGTGGAGAAGCCGGTGGGGCTGGTGTGGTTTGGGTGCGCCACTGCTGGTGGCGGGACGATGGCGCTCCGTCAGGTGTTGCCGGGCGACAGGGCAGCGGTCAGGCAGGGAGCTGTGCTCTGCGGCTTGTCGATCCTGGCCGATGCCGCCGCGCGGGATCAGGCGGCGGGTTAGTGCGGCGCCGGCGCAGGGGCGGTGGCGGTTGCAGTCTGGGAGGCGGCCACGCGGGCCTGTTGTGCCTGTTCGGCCTGTGCGGTGGCGGCGGCGGCTTCCCTGCGGTGCTGCATCACCGCCATGTGGTGACCGACGATGCAGCCGCCGATGGCGCCGATCACGGCATGGTGGCCGGCTTCGTGGCCGGCGATGCCACCAACCGCGGCGCCGCCGAGGCAACCGGCCTGCGCCGCGAGTGGCGCGCTCAAGCCAGCCGAGATTGCCAGCAGGCCGGCGATACGCGCGAAATTCGTCATCTCTGTTTTCCCCGAAAGCAGCCGCATGGCCGACGGAGCGGCGCCGGCGTCGTGGCATAGTAGCCGATTATGCAAGGATTTCACAACGTCAGGTGCATATCGCTGGCACGGTTGCTGCACGGGCGCACCGGCGGCATTTTTGCTGCTAAAGGCTCGTCAGTGCCGCATGATATTGCCCCGGACCCGTCTGTTGCCGACGACCTTCTGCGTCTGACGGAACGCGCACGCGCGCGCGCCGAGGAGGATCCGTTCGGGAATCCGGTTCTGGCCGTGGCACTGGCGATCAGCCGGCTGATGGATGAAGGCGAGCTGAGCCCGCCGCGGGTGGCGGCGCTGATCCGGCAGCTGAGGGATACCGCGTTCGCGGCACGGGCACGCCATCTGGCGGCCTATGTGGGCGGCACGGACCCGGCGCACGATCTGCGTGAGTTGGGCGACCTTGCCAGGCGGCTGGTGCGGCCTGACCCGGAGGACAGCCCGGTGCCGCTGCGCGGCTTTCGCGCGGCCATCGAGCGGCCGCGCTTTGCCGCGGTGTTCACCGCGCATCCGACCTTCGCCAATCCGCCGGAGGTGTTTACAGCCTTGGCCGAGAGTGCGAGCGGCCGCAGCGCGGATCTCTGCTTCGTCTCGCATCGTCCGACCCGGCCGACATTGGAGCAGGAGTTCGAGGCGGCGCGGGTGGCGATCATCCATGGGCGGGATGCGCTCGATGCGCTGACCCGTGCGCTGCTGACGGCGGCGCGTGATTGCTGGCCGGACAGGTGGTCGGGTCTGGAGCCGCGGCCGGTGATCCTGGCGAGCTGGGTGGGCTACGATACGGATGGACGAACCGATATCGGCTGGTGGGATACGCTGCGGCTGCGCCTGACGATGAAGCGCCTGCAGCTGGCCCGGGTGCTGGCGCAGGTGGGCGGGTTGGCGGGCAACGGCGCGCTGGTGGCTCGGCTGGAGCAGGCGCTAGGGGCGACAGATACCCAGATTGCGGCCTGCCCGACGAGCGCGGATGCCGCGCAGACCGAGCGTTTTGCCGATGTGCTGGTGCATGGCCACGCTGACGCGCTGACGTCGCCGGCGCCTTTGGCGCCGCTGTTCACGGCGGCAATGGCGGCGAGCGATGATGCGGCGCGCATGGATTATGCCGTGGCGCGGGCCGGCCTGGCGGCACATTCCATGTCCCTGGCGCACACCCATGTGCGGCTGAATTCGAGCCAGGTGCACAACGCGGTGCGGCTGCGGCTGGGGCTGGACAGCGTGCCGGAGGACCGCGCGCGGCGGCGCACCTTGCTGGCCGGCATCAATACGGCGTTGGACAGCGTGCAGCCGATGCCGGTCGATTTCGGCGCGATCCTGGCCGAACAGGCGTCGGCCGCGAAACTGCTGATGACGGTGGCGCAGATCGTCAAGCATATCGACAGCGAGGCGCCGGTCCGCTTCCTGATTGCGGAGACGGAGAGCGGCTATACGTTGCTCTGCGCGCTGTGGCTGGCGCGGCTGTTCGGCGTGGCCGAGCGGATCGAAATCAGCCCGCTGTTTGAGACGGCCGACGCGCTGGAGCATGGCGCGCGCATCCTGGAAGAGGCGCTGCGCAGCCCGCATTACCGGGCGTATCTGCGCGGGTGCGGGCGGATGGCGCTGCAGTTCGGCTATTCGGATTCCGGGCGGTATGTGGGCCAGTTGGCGGCCAGCTATTTGATCGAGCGGCTGCGGCTGAAGGTGGCGGACCTGCTGATCCGGCACGACCTGACGGATGTGGAACTGGTGTTGTTCGACACGCATGGGGAGAGCATCGGACGCGGCGCGCATCCCGGATCGTTGCTGGACCGGCTGCGCTATCTGTCGCCGAGCGTAGCGCGGCAGGCGTTTGCCAATGCGGGCATCGTGACGCGGGAAGAGAGCGCGTTTCAAGGCGGCGACGGGTATCTGCTGTTCGGCACGCCGGAACTGGCGCTGGCGACGGTGACGCGCATTGCCAGGCACGCGTTTGCGGCGGTGCCGAAATCCACCGATCCGATCTATGCCGATCCGGATTTTGCGGCGGATTTTTTCACCAGTGTGGGCATCTCCATGCAGGGCCTGGTGGAGGATCCTGGCTATGCCAGCCTGCTGGGCGCGTTCGGGCCCGCGTTGCTGGACCCGTCTGGGTCGCGGCCTTCCGCGCGGCAATCCGATTCGGGCGGGCCGGCGGTGATCCGGCATCCACGGGAATTAAGGGCCATTCCGAACAACGCCATTTTGCAGCAACTGGGGTGGTGCGCGAACACCTTGCAGGGCGTGGGCACGGCGGCGGCGCGCAGCCCCGAGCAGTTCAGCGACATGCTGGAGCAGAGCCCGCGGTTTCGCCGCGCGATGGAGTTTGCCGAACACGCTTTGCGGCATTCGGACCTGGATGTGCTGCGCGCGGTGATCGCCATGATCGATCCCGGCTCCTGGCTGGACCGGGCGGCGCATGCACGGCGCCCTGGCCGCGCCCGCGCGCTGGGTGAGGTGGCCCGCGCGCTGGAGCAGCTGGATTTGTGGGCGCCGGCGCAGGCGATGTTCCGCCGCATCCAGGCCGACCATGTGCGGCTGCGCGAGGCCTGGCCGTCCGCGCCGCGCATGGAGACGGCGGAGATGCTGCTGCATGCCCTGCGGGTGGCGCTGATAGGCCGCGTGTGGCTGCTGTCCACGGCGATTCCGGAGTTCTCGCCGCGGCACGGCGTGACGCGGGAGGCGTTGACCGCGCGCATCCTGCGGCTTGACGTGCCCGCTGCCCTTGTCATTCTCGCCGAGGTTTTTCCGCAGGCGGCCGATCCCGCCGTGGACCGGGACTTTTCCGAGCCGAAGGGGAACCGCGCGGCAATATCCTACCGGCGAGAACATGAGTTGATTTTTGGGCCGCTGGCGGAGACGTTCGATCTGCTGCGGGAGATAGGCACGGCGGTGACGCATAGTGTGGGGGCGTTTGGATGATCGATGTGAACTGGCCGAGGTCGCAGACTGAAAGGCGCGCATGGCGCCGCCCATCCTGACGGGCCGGGGGGTGGGAGCATCCGCGCCCCTGCCCAGGCAAGATAACGGGTCGCGTGGCGTTTTTGCGTTGAAGCCGGTGGCGGTGATGCTCGCCGATTGCGAGCCTGAGGACGCGCATGGCGGGCATCTGCAACGTACGCTTGGCTTGCGGAACCTGGTGGGTTTCGGCGTCGGGTCGGCAGTTGGCGTGTCGCTGTTCGTCCAGACGGGCCCGGAAGCCGCGCTGCATGCCGGCCCGGCGGTGGCGCTATCCTTCGTGCTCGCCAGTTTCGCCTGCTTGCTGGCGGCCCTTTGCTACGCCGAGTTTGCCGGATTGGTGCCGGTGGCTGGCAGCGCCTATTCCTACGCTTACGCGACGATGGGTGAGGGCGTGGCGTGGCTGATCGGGTGGTGCCTGCTGCTGGAATATTTGATGTCCGGCAGCCTGGTGGCGATCGGCTGGTCCGGCTATGCAACGGCGACGCTGCATTCGTTCGGGGTGGATTTGCCGGATGCGATCACCGGCGCACCCTTGGCCATGGTGGGCGGCCATGTGGTGCGCAGCGGAAAGATCGTGGATCTGCCCGCCGTGTTGATCACTCTGTTCACGGCCTATCTGATCATGCGCGGCACGCGGCTGTCCGCGCAGGTGAATGACGTGGTGGTGACGCTGAAGGTGATCGCCATCCTGGCGGTGATCGTGGGCGCGGCACCGTTCATCCATGTGCATAATTGGGTGCCGTTCGTGCCGCCGAATACGGGGGCTACCGGAAGCTTTGGCGTGTCCGGCGTGATGCGGGCAGCCGGCATTTTGTTCTTTGCCTATGTCGGGTTTGATTCGATTTCCACGCTTGGGCAGGAGACGAAGAATCCGCAGAAGACGATTCCGCTGGCGCTGATGATCTCGCTGGCAGTGTGCGTGATGCTGTATGTTGGCGTGGCGCTGGTGATGACCGGGATCGCCGATTACCGCACACTGAACGTGGCCGATCCGATTGCCGAGGCGATGCGCGCGCAGGGACCGAAGCTGGCTTGGGCACGTTGGTGCGTCAGCATCGTGGCGATTTTCGGCCTGGTGTCCGTGCTGTTGGTGACGCTGCTGGGGCAGGTGCGGATTTTCTACGCAATGGGGCGAGATGGGCTGCTGCCGCCGGCCTTCGCGCGCATCCATCCGAAATACTGCACGCCCTATGTTGGGAGTATCGTGACAGGCGTTGGCGCGGCCTTGTTTGCGGGCCTGTTTCCGCTCGATCTCCTGGGGGACCTGGTGTCCATAGGGACGTTGCTGGCGTTCGCGGTGGTGTCCGCGGGCGTGCTGATCCTGCGCCGGACGATGCCGGACACGCCGCGGGCGTTCAAGACGCCGCTGATGCCGTTCACGCCGATTGCTGCCGTGCTCGCCTGTATTGCGCTGATGTATTCGCTTTCGAGCGATACGTGGGTGCGGCTGGCGGTTTGGTTGATACTGGGTGGGTCGATTTACGCGGCGTATGGGTTTCGGCATTCGAAACTGCGGGCGAAGACAACACAAACTTAAGGAAAGGCCTTCTTTTTTGAAAAAAAGAAGCAAAAAACTTTTATCAGTGCTGCGCGGGCTCAACTGATAAAAGTTTTTTGGT
>CAZZYR010000090.1:0-7949 GCA_964658235.1 uncultured Acetobacteraceae bacterium
GCAGCGGCGGCGCGTCGTCCCAGCGCTGGAGGAGGGCGTCGTAGTCACCCAATGCGAGGTCCAGGCGCATTTGCAAACAGACCGTCTCCGCATCGTCTGCCGGCAGGACCTCGGCAACACGGGCGCGCAAGGTGCGCAGGACCTCGGCCCGCTCGAACCCCTGAAACAGGCTTGGAAGCACTCGGAATACCGATGTCAAAGCGTTGAGATGACGGGCGCCGTGCAGTGCCTCCATCAGGCTGACCCGCGCGCCACGAAGATCCATGCGCATGCGCTGCTGCCGTGCACGTTCCAAGGGGCGAACACTATCCCCGTTGGGCAGAGTATCCGACGGCAACGACGCGGCTGCCGTCGGTGCGCCAACGCCGGGCCGCAGCTTTTCCAGCAACGTTACGGCGGGAGAATGGCCGGGTGTCTCGTCCAGCGTCTGTTGCAGAACGCTTATTGCCCGATCGGTTTGTCCAGCATCTGCGAGCGCGCGGCTGCGGGTGACCTGCCAGGCGGCCTTCGGCACACCCCCGGCCACACCAAACAGCTTCAGCCATAGCGGTTCCGCCTCGCCCGGCGCCGTCCGGCTGATGGCTGTTGCATGACCCGCCAGGGCGGCCTGGTGGGTTGGGTTCGTTGCCAGCACGGCTGCAAAAGCAGGCCCCGCCTCCGCCGGCCGGTGCGCGTTCAAATAGGCATAGGCTAGGCCAATCTGCCATTTCGCCGCCTGATCCGGAAAACGCGCCTTGCATGCGAGCCATCGCTCCAGCGCCATCGTGCCGTCGCCGCGTGCGCCGGCGCATCGCGCAAGAATCGCAAAACCATCGGCAGCGCGTGGAAAATCCTCGCACAGCGTCAGGGCGCCCTGCTCGGCGGCAGCGATGTCGCCCGCCTCCAGTAGCCGGAGGACGGCAGTGATGCGCGCGGGCAGCGCGCCGTTATGAAGCTCGGTTGGCGTGTCCACATGTCCATCATGCCATGGCAGCGGGACTGGTGTCACGGCTCCGCAAGCCCTGGACACCAAAGGGTAAAACCCCCTCGGTCCAAAGTACACACTCGATAAACGTTGTTTCCTCTACATCCCCGTGTAACATATAATTACCTGGGGAGGGGGGCTGTTTCAGGCCGTCCGCAGCTTCTGGGGTGCTGATGGATACCGGGCTAGAACATGCGCCGTCGGTGGTGCGAGTCGCCGGCGCACGCGGCGACGCGGGCGCGGTGCCCGTGGGACAGCCAGATGACGTTGCCGCCTTGGGTGCTTTGGCGACGAAGACGGCCGGGACGGACGCGACGGCATCACGCGTGGCCGGCTACAAGCGCGCCATGAAAGCGGATGCGGCTCAGATAGATGTCCTGGTCGGCGAGGCGCGCGCGAAGCGCACGCGTGGGGACCATGCGGGCGCGGTGCCGATCCTGCGCGCGGCATCCGAGTGCCGGCCGAAGGGCGTGGCCATCCTGGCTGACCTCGCCGTCTCCCTTTGGACGCTGCGTATTCTGCCGGAGGCGGAGGAAGCGCTTCGCCGGGTGCTGGACCTGGAACCGTCCCATGGCGTGGCGCTGGCCGTGCTCGGTCGCCTGGAGCGCCATCGGCAAAACCACGAGGCAGCACTGCCGCTGTTCCAGCGCGCGCTGGAGCGGCGGCCGGAGGATGCCGCGCTTATGGAGGAAGTTGGGCGCACCTTGATGCAGCTCAACCGGCTGGAGGAGGCCGCTTCCTTCTGGCAGGATCTGCTGGACAAGCAGCCGGACAGCGTCCGCATGTTGACCGCCCTGGCCCAGGTGCGGCGCGTCCAGGGCGACTTTGAAGCGGCGTTTGCGCTTTATCAGCGTGCCCTCGCACGCAACCCGGGAGATATCCGCCTACGAGAGGATCTCGCCCGCATGCTGATGCGGCTGAACCGGCTGGACGAAGCCGCCGCAATATACGAGGAAATGCTGGGAGAGGCGCCGGCCAGCTCTGCCATCTTGCTGGGCCTGGCGCAGTTGCGGCGAACCGAGGGCGACTACGATGCGGCCGTTGTGCTTGCGCAGCGGGCAATTGCGATCGAGCCGACGCCGCAGGCCTATTTTTCGCTGGGCCTGGGGGAAATGCGCGATCTTCAGCGGCAGGCGGAGGCGGAGGCGGCGTTTCTGGCGGCTGTGGCGATGGAGCCAGTATATGGCCCCGCGTTGCATCAGCTCGGCATGCTGGCGCGGAGCGCGGTTGACGATGCGGCCGCGCTGGCCTGGTTCCAGCGCGCGGCCGCCGCCTCTCCCAATGACCCGAGCCTGCATTTCGAGGTGGCGATGTCCTTGCTGGATCTGGGTCGCCAGGCCGAATCCGAGGCCCTGCTGGCCGCCATTGAGACAATGCCGGCTGCCCCCACGCACGAGCGCCTGCAACTGAGCCGGCTGGATCATTGCTGCAAGGCCATGCGGCTGGACGCGGCGATGGCGTGCCTGCGGACATTCGGCGCGCCGGCGGACTGGCCCAGCGCCGTGGTAAACCTGGGCGCCGGGCTGCTGGCTGCGCGGGGCGAGTGGGACGAGGTGCTGCGCGTGTTTTTCGGGCGGGTCGTGCCGGCCACGGGCGTGCGGTTTGTTGCGGCCAGCCATACGCTGGTGGAAGCCGTGGCCCGGGCGGCGCGGGCACGTTGCCGGCAGGCCGACGTGCTGGAGGCGATGGCCGAATGGGGGGCCGCCGGGACACCGGGGGCGGAAAACTTGCGGGACCAGATGGCCGAGGAGTTGCTTCTGCTGCACCGGGTATGGCCGGAGATGCCTGCACCGGCAGAGCTGCCGGCATCGGCCTTGCGGGCGGAACGAAGCAAGCGGATGGCGGCGGCGCTGGCGGGATCAGACGCGGCCGTGCGCGGCACGGTGTTCCTGTGCAGCGACCTTAATTATCTGCCCGGCACGGTGGTGGCGATATCATCCGTGCTGCGGCACAATCGGGCGGCGTTGCGTGCGTGCCGCTTCTGCGTGTTCCTGTCGGACGATGCGATGGAGCTGGCGCGGCCGATGATGGAGCGGTTGGGCGAGGCCTACGGCACGACCATCGAGGTGGTGTCCGCCGCTACGCTCGGGCGCGCCTCCACCGGTTTCCGCAAGGATTGGGGCAGCTTCACGCCTGGCCATCGTTTGTCCGACGCTGCTTATTACCGCATCCTGGCCGCGCTTTGGCTGGCGGAGCAGGAGGATGCGGGACGCGCGGTCTATCTCGATTCGGATACCTGCATGGGCGCGGGGGTAGCAGAGCTGTTGCGGTTCGATCTGGCCGGCCAGCCTTTGGGCGCGCGGCTGGAAGAATCCATGTCCGGGGCCATACGACGAGCGGCGAAAAAGCTAGGCATGGCGGCGGAGGCGTATTTTAACTCCGGCGTCCTCATACTGGATCTGGGCCATGCGGCGTGCGTGCCCGCGTTGCAGGCCGCCTTCGAAGTGGCGGTGGGCTCGCCGGAGCGGCTGAGCTACCTGGATCAATGCGCGCTGAACCTGGCGTTTCTGGGCCGGATGACGCCGGTGCCCGAACGCTTCAACATGTTCACGCGGCACCAGGACGATGTGGTGGCGCAGCCGGACAGCCCGATTGTGACGCATTATCTGAGCCGGCCGAAGCCGTGGGATCCAGCGTATTGCAGCGCGGCGGGGTCGCGGTGGCTGGAGGAATTCTACGCGCTGGGCGATGTGCTGGACGCCGCGCAGATGCGGGCGCTACTGGCGATGCCGTTTCGAGATGCAGAAGGAAGCGGTTCTTTTTTGAAAAAAAGAGCCAAAAAACTTTTATCCAGGAAGTCCACGACAGCCAAATAAAAGTTTTTTGCTTCTTTTTTTCAAAAAAGAAGGCCTTCCTTTTTTAGTCGTGCAGAGTTTTCAAATACGCAATGATATCGATGCGATCCTGCGGATTGGTCAATCCCGGATAAGCCATCTTGGTGCCCGGCACCATCTTGCGCGCGCCTGCTTCCCAGACCAGCAGCGTGGGCGTGTCCCAGGTATAACCCGTGGCCTTCAGCGCATCTGAATAGGAAAAGCCGGGGCGGCTGGCGGCCTTGACGCCGTAGACACCGTAAAGCGAGGGGCCGACGGCGCCGTTCACGCCTTTTTTGTTATTGTGGCAGGCGGTGCAGATGGTTTTGTAAATGTGCTTGCCGCGCTCAGGATCTCCATCGTCGGCATGGGCCAGGGTGGTGAAGGTGGTAGCGGCGAGAGCAAGACCGGCGATCGCGAAGTTGCTGCGCATTCTCATTTCCTTAGATGACTTCCCAGAGGAACAGGAAAATTGTGTTGTTGTCGGATGCGTTGCGGCCAAACCCGTCATAGTTGGTGCCGCTCCCGTTGAATTGAGTGTAGATTGTATATGACAAGCCGACCTTGATGTTGGCGAACGGCCGCGCCCAGCTTGCTTCCTTGCCGAACGGCACCCAGTCGCCTTCAATCGAAAAGGACGTGGTATCCGGCGATGCATTGATGCTGCCGGTATCCGGCGCGCCGGTGTTGAATGCCAGGTTGTCCTTGCCGCCCCAGATCTTGTCGAAGGCAAGCGTTACGCCGTAGGTCTGTTTGTAGTAATACGTGACCCAGGGATGGAATTCCTGCAGGTTGTTGTTCGTCCGGCTATGGGAAACGCCGGGGTTGAACGGGTTGGCGGAGCCCTTGAAGCTCTGGTTTTCGTAATCGTAATAAGCGTCTGCGGTAAAGACGTTGACCTGGTCATCGCCGATGAACTGGTAGCCCCCGTGCAGCAGGAAATCGGCATACTTATCATGGCCATATTGGCCATCGGCGCTGCGCACGTCCGTTGTTGGGTTGAAACGGCCATAGAAGAACGTGCCGCCGAGATGGGCGTTGCTCTTGCCCCAGAACCACGCGTAGGTGAGGCTGGTATAAGGTTCGGGCTGGGTGGCGCTGCCGGCGCCGTACGCTTCGCCAAGGATCTTCATCAGGCCAGGCGCCTGCGTTGTATAAAGGCCGAGGTCCACGAAGATATGCTGATCTATCCAGGCATATCCAACAAGGCCGAGCGAGTTGTCCTGTTGCGAGCCGCCGAGGATGGGCGCCGCATTTGAGCCGATGGCAGCGGCGTTGGTGATGAAGGGATAGCCCCAGAGGTAATTGGAGTTGTAGGGGTCCGTCCAGCCGGGTGCGTTGTTGAAAGACAGGCCGTAATCGATGTCGTGACCCTTGATGGTGGTGTCACCGATGTAGCGGATGTCCGTGTTGTCGCTGGCAAATGCCTTGCCGACGTTGTCGTAGGTGACTTGCACGAAGGCGCCCACATGTTCGGTAATCCGGCCGCCGTAGAAGAAACTGATGGCGCTGAGGAAGGCGTTGTCGTTACCAGACAGGTATTGACCATTGGGAGCGGCGAGGGGTTTTGGCTGGCTGACGTATTCTTCTTGTGCCCACACGGCAAACGGGATTTTGGAGGCAAGGCCTTCGCCGCCGTTGAGGGTATAGCCCTTGATCTTGAAGTTCCGGCCATATGGTGTCAGCTGCGGACCCAGCGCGCCGATATGGCATTGCTGGCACGGCATGCCTGTCTGGCCGGCGAACAGCGGCACGGCGCGTGCTGAATTGGTCAGACATGACAAGGCAAGAACGATCACGCCCGAAAAGGCGATACGAATTGGACGCATGTTTTCCCCTTCTACGCTTTTATTGCGCGCAGATTATTATTCGGCACGGCTAAGGCGAACACATGACGGCCGATGTTACGTCGTCATGACGCAGACTAACGTCTTATGTATCGATTTTTAAAGCAAGAGTTTCTTGACCAATCGACAAGGCTTTCCTTGAGCCACGCGTCTGTCCAGCCAAAGAGAACCAAAGCTGTCATCTACGATGAAGCTTTCCCCACATACACGGAGCGTTTCGGCCTTAGCTTATGAGAAGATTTAGCGCCGGCCTGAAGAAACAGACCTTACTTCGCGTCTTTCGGTGCGAATGCGATACAATATCCGTTGGGATCAATCTTTCCCGCCACCACCTTGCAGGAGGCCGGCGCAAGGAAATTGGCGCAGATGGCGCAATGCGAGCCATCGGCATTCCACTTGTATTGATACTGGACGACGGACTTATCGACCTTGGAGTCCTCGGCGTCGTCCGCGCGTGCAACCTTGGCAATCATGCTGCCAGCCAGCATGGTCAGCCCCGTGCGTAAAATGCCTCTGCGAGAGGGCTTGGAGTCCTCGGACATTGCTGAACCTCCTCCGTTTCCATTGAGCCCCTTTCTGTAGTGGGGCGTTCATTCGGCCCTTTAAGCATGCGGGCCGACAGAACCAAGCAAATGAACTTGGCTTTTGCAAGGTTTCCGTAATGGTCAACGTGGACGGAAGTGCTAGCGAGGGATGTCGGGCACACAGTTGACGGCTAGACATGGCTGCGCCCGGGGAACGGCTATCCGTCCCCTGTGCGCAGGAACAGTCAGATGGTGAAAATCAGCTGCCCTTGGGGGCGTAAGCCACGCACCAGCCCGTAGGTGCAATGGTGCCTTGGACGACCTTGCAGGCGTTGGGGGCAACGAAGTTGACGCAGCCGCTGCACTGGGCGCCGTCCTTCGGGGTTGCCTGATACTGGACAGCACTCTGTTCGACCTTGGTGTCCGCGCCATCCTGGGCGTGGGCGGGGCGGATGGCGGTGGCGAGCGCGGTGCCGGCCAGGATGGTCAGACCGGTGCGCAGGACGCCGCGGCGGGATGGGTTGGTGTCGTTGGTCATGGTCACTCTCCCTAAATTGACAGCGCCGCCGGTGATCGTCAGGCGGGCCTAGGCTCGCAGAAGATCGGCAGAAGCCCCCCTTTGACAAGGCCCGCGCACCGATCCGCACGCCATACCTAAAGTCGCAAACGTTTTTTGGTTCTTTTTTTCAAAAAAGAAGCCCTTCCTTCAAGCCGCCCTTGCCAGGCTGAGCTGTGACCAGATAGCCGACAGCGCGGTCACCAGCGCCTCCACATCCGCATCATCATGCATGGGCGACGGCGTGATGCGCAGCCGCTCCGTGCCGCGCGGCACGGTGGGGTAATTGATCGGCTGCACGTAAATGCCGTGCTGTTCGAGCAGGGTGTCGCTGATCTGCTTGCAGAGCACGGCGTCGTTCACCATGACGGGGACGATGTGGCTAGGGTTGGCCTGGTGCGGGATGCCGGCCGCGTCCAGCTTGCCGCGCAAGAGGGCGACGAGGCGGCGCTGCTCCATGCGTTCCGTGCTGCTGGCCTTGAGGTGGCGGATGCTGGCGAGCGCGCCGGCGGCCACGGCCGGGGGCAGCGCTGTGGTGAAGATGAAACCGGACGCGAAGCTGCGGACGTAGTCGATCAGGTTGGCCGAACCGGTGATGTAGCCGCCGATCACGCCGTAGCCCTTCGCCAGCGTGCCTTCGATGACGCTGAGGCGGCCCATGAGTCCTTCGCGTTCGGCGATGCCGCCGCCGCGGGGGCCGTACAGGCCAACGGCATGGACCTCGTCCAGATACGTCAGCGCGTTGTGCTTCTCCGCCACGTCGCAGATCTCCGCGATGGGGGCGATGTCGCCGTCCATGGAATAGATGGATTCGAACATGACCAGCTTGGGCAGGGCAGGATCCAGGGCGGCGAGGCGGCGGTCCAGATCCTCCGGGTCGTTATGGGCGAAGACCTCGATACGGGCGCGGCTGTGGCGGGCGCCCTCGATCATGGAGGCGTGGTTCTTCGCGTCCGAGAGGACGACGCAGCCCTGCAGGCGGGCGGCGAGCGTGCCGATGGCGGCCCAGTTGGACATGTAGCCGGAGTTGAAGAGCAGGGCCGCGTCCTTGCCGTGCAGGTCCGCGAGCTCTTCCTCCAGGAGGACATGGTAATGGTTGGTGCCGGCGATGTTGCGGGTGCCGCCGGCGCCGGCGCCGCAATGATCCAGGGCCTCATGCATGGCGGCGAGGACAGCCGGGTGCTGGCCCATGCCGAGATAGTCGTTGCTGCACCAGACGGTGACCTGGTCGCGGTTGGCTTCCAG
>CAZZYR010000091.1:0-733 GCA_964658235.1 uncultured Acetobacteraceae bacterium
GGCGATCATCGCCTCGGTGGTGATCATCAGGGACGCGATAGAAGCCGCATGCTGCAGCGCCGTGCGCACAACCTTCGTCGGGTCGATGATGCCGGCGGCAACCATCTCCTTGTAGGCGCCGGTCTGCGCGTCGAAGCCGAAGTTGTATTCGGTGTTCTCCAGCACCTTGCCGGAAATCACTGCACCGTCTTCGCCGGCGTTCTCGCTGATCTGGCGCATCGGCGCGGTCAGGGCCTTGCGGACAACTTCGATGCCGAAGCGCTGGTCATCGTTGTCACCCTTGAGGTCCTTCAGCACCAGGCTGGCACGGGCCAAAGCGACGCCGCCGCCCGGCACAATGCCTTCCTCAACGGCCGCACGGGTCGCATGCAGCGCGTCGTCCACGCGATCCTTGCGCTCCTTCACTTCAACCTCGGTCGCCCCGCCCACGCGGATGACGGCGACGCCACCGGCCAGCTTGGCAAGACGCTCCTGCAGCTTCTCACGGTCGTAGTCGCTGGTGGTCTCTTCCACCTGCGCCCGGATCTGCGCGCAACGGCCCTTGATGTCCTCGGCCTTGCCCACGCCCTCAACGATCGTGGTGTTCTCCTTCTCGATGAGAACCTTCTTGGCGCGGCCAAGCATATCCAGCGTCACCGTCTCCAGCTTGATGCCGAGATCTTCGCTGATCACGGTGCCGCCCGTCAGGATCGCCAGGTCTTCCAGCATCGCCTTGCGACGATCGCCGAAGCCA
>CAZZYR010000091.1:743-7901 GCA_964658235.1 uncultured Acetobacteraceae bacterium
ACGGCCGCCACCTTCAGGCCGCCACGCAGCTTGTTCACCACCAGGGTGGCAAGGGCTTCACCCTCAACATCCTCGGCAATGATCAGCAGCGGACGCCCGCTCTGCACCACGGCCTCCAGCAGCGGCAGGATCGTCTGCAGGCTGGACAGCTTCTTCTCGTGGATCAGGATGTAGGGGTCATCGAGCTGCGCGGTCATCTTCTCCGCGTTCGTGATGAAATACGGGCTCATGTAGCCGCGGTCGAACTGCATGCCTTCGACAACATCGAGCTCGGTCTGGATGCCCTTGGCCTCCTCGACGGTGATGACACCCTCGTTGCCAACCTTCTGCATCGCTTCGGCGATCATGCGGCCGATTTCGCCCTCACCGTTCGCGGAGATCGTGCCAACCTGCGCCGTCTCGGCCTCGCTGGTGATCTTCTTGGTGCGCTTGGCAAGCTCTTCGACAACGGCGGTCACCGCCTTGTCGATGCCGCGCTTGAGGTCCATCGGGTTCATGCCGGCGGACACAGCCTTGCCGCCTTCACGCACGATGGAGGCCGCAAGCACGATCGCCGTCGTGGTGCCGTCGCCGGCCACGTCGTTGGTCTTGCTGGCCACTTCACGGACCATCTGGGCGCCCATGTTCTCGAACTTGTCGGCAAGCTCGATTTCCTTGGCGACGCTCACGCCGTCCTTAGTGATGCGCGGTGCGCCGTAGGACTTGTCCATCACCACGTTGCGGCCCTTGGGGCCCAGAGTCACCTTCACGGCGTCAGCCAGGATATCAACGCCGCGCAGCATGCGGCTGCGCGCGTCTGCGCCGAAGCGTACGTCTTTACTAGCCATGTTTCTATTCCTTCAAAATCGATAGGGACGCGTCGGTCTGTCTCTAAGAGACGGACCTTACGCTGCCTTCTGGGTGCTCTCTGAGTGACCCTCGACCACGCCCATGATGTCGCTCTCCTTCATGATGAGCAGCTCCTGCCCATCGAGCTTCACCTCGGTGCCGGACCACTTGCCGAACAGGATGCGGTCGCCAGCCTTCACATCCAGGGCCACAATCTGTCCTGCGTCGTTGCGCGCGCCCGGGCCAGCGGCGATCACTTCGCCTTCCATCGGCTTCTCCTGGGCGGTGTCGGGGATGATGATGCCGCCGCGGGTCTTCTCTTCAGCGGTGATGCGCCGAACGACCACACGGTCGTGCAGAGGACGGAATTTCATGGTCTTGCTCATCCTGAACGGTTGACGAACCCGGCCAAGCGCGGCTGCGGACCAAAGTCCAGACCAGCGCCGATCGGCGTTCTGGGAATGTGTTAGCACTCTGGGCGCGTGAGTGCCAGACAAAAATTGCAATCCAGATTTGCCGTGCGACGTTACGTCCCAAACGGCGCTCGCATGCACGCAGGTGTGATTGACCTTGCCAAAGCAACCTACAACCATAACCCCAGGCAAATGGAATGCGGGACGATGAGTATAAGCGATGCGGTGCGCCCGCAGGCCGTTGACGAAGCGCGCATCTCCACCGGCAACCCCGGCCTGGACAATATCCTCGGCGGCGGCCTCGATGCGGACCGGCTCTATCTTTATGAGGGCCGGCCCGGCACCGGCAAAACCACCTTGGCGCTCCAGTTTTTGCTCGAAGGGGCGGCCGCCGGCGAGCGCACGCTCTACATCACGCTCTCCGAAAGCAAGCGGGAGCTGGAGCTGGTGGCCCGCCGACACGGCTGGTCCCTGGACGGGATAGACATCTTCGAGCTTGTCTCGCCCGAGGAGTCGCTCGACCCCAGCCGGGAACTGACCGTCCTGCATCCGGCCGAGATGGAACTGAACGAAACCACGCAGATGGTCTTCGACCAGGTGCAAGCCTTCAACCCATCCCGCGTGGTCTTCGACAGCCTGTCGGAGATGCGGCTGCTCGCCCAAAGTCCGCTGCGCTACCGCCGACAGATACTGGCCGTGAAGCATTTCTTCTCCGGCCGGCAATGCACCGTCATCCTGCTGGATGACCTGTCCTCGGCCGAAAACGACCTGCAACTGCACTCCATCTCGCACGGCGTGGTATTGCTGGAACAGTTGGCCATCGATTACGGCGCGGAGCGCCGGCGGCTGCGCGTGGTGAAGATGCGCGGCATCGCCTTTCGCGGCGGCTTCCACGATTACACCATCCAGAAGGGCGGCCTGGAAATCTATCCGCGCCTGGTGGCCGCGGAGCACCACAAGCCGTTCCAAGGCACCTTCACCCCCAGCGGCAACGCGGAACTGGACACCCTGCTGGGCGGCGGGTTGGAGCGCGGCACCAACGCACTGCTAATCGGCGCTGCCGGCGTCGGCAAATCCACATTAACGCTCACCTATGTGCTGTCCGCCGCGGATCGCGGCGAACACACGATCATCTTCGCATTCGACGAAGGGCTTGGCACAATCGAAGCCCGGGCCCGCTCCCTCGGGCTGCCGCTGGACGCGGCGATGGCCTCAGGGCTCGTCCGCATCCAGCAGATCGATCCGGCGGAGGTCTCGCCCGGCGGCTTCGCGCATCTGGTGCGCCGCGCCGTGGAGCGCGATGGCGCCCGCATCGTCGTGATCGACAGCCTGAACGGCTATCTCAGCGCCATGCCGGAAGGCCGCTTCCTCATCCTGCAGATGCACGAACTACTGAATTACCTCAGCCAGCTCGGCGTGCTGACCATCCTGGTCCTGGCGCAACACGGCTTAATGGGCCCGATGGAGACGCCGCTGGACATCAGCTATCTCAGTGATGCCGTCATCATGCTGCGCTATTTCGAGAGCGACGGCACCGTCCGCCGCGCCCTGTCCGTGGTCAAAAAACGCAGCGGCCGCCACGAACATACCATTCGAGAGTTCGTGTTGAGCGAAGGTGGCTTGAAGATGGGCCCGCCGCTGACCGACTTCTCCGGCATCTTTTCCGGCACGCCGCGTTACATCGGAGAGAAGACCCCGCTTCTCTCCGAAGGCCCCGCTTCTCCCTAAAGGACCGAATGACGAGCTTTGATGCGCCCCACCAGCGTGTCCTGATCCTGGCGCCCACCGGCCGCGATGCGCAGGCGATCGCGGACGTGCTCGGCCGCGCCCACATCCAGGCGCTCGTCTGCCAAAATACGGCAGCCCTGATCGAGGATCTCTCCGACGGCGCCGGCGCCGTCATGGTCGCCGAGGAGGCGCTGGCAGGCGCTGAAATGTATGCTCTGACGGAATGGTCGGAAGCGCAGCCGCCGTGGTCGGACATGCCGTTCATCATTCTCACCAGCCGCCAGGCGCGGCCGGAACTGATGCGCTGGCGCCAGGATCTGCTGAGCCGGCTGCGCGGCGCATCCCTGCTCGAACGACCGCTGGATGCGCTGACGCTGTCCACCGCCGCACGGTCCGCCATCCGCGGACGGGCGCGCCAGTATGAGCTGCGGGCCTACATCGCCGCACAGGCGGCCGCTGCGGAGACGCTGGAGACGCAGGTGGCGGCCCGGACGGCGGAGCTTGAAACCGCCGTCGGCGCCCTGCGCAAGGAGATGGCTGAACGCGGCAGGGTCGAAGACGCGCTGCGCCAGTCCCAGAAGATGGAGGCCGTCGGCCAGCTTACGGGCGGCCTGGCGCATGACTTCAACAATATGCTTACCGGCATCATCGGCAGCCTGGAGCTGATGCAAACTCGGGTGGGGCAGGGCCGCGCCGAGGATGTCGGCCGCTTCGTGGACGCCGCCATGTCGTCCGCCACCCGCGCCGCCGCGCTGACGCACCGTCTGCTCGCATTCTCCCGCAGGCAAACCCTGAGCCCGAAACCGACGGACGCAGGCACGCTGATCGCCGGCATGGAGGAGCTGATCCGTCACACAGTGGGCCCGTCAATCCGCGTGGAGATCGACAGATCACCCAGCCTCTGGACCACCAGATGCGATCCGAACCAATTGGAAAGCGCGCTCCTGAACCTTGTGATCAATGCCCGCGATGCCATGCCGGACGGCGGCACGCTGCGTGTGGGCGCCGCTAATGCCCGTGCGGCTGATCCCGATTTCGGGCCCCCACAAGGTGCGCTGGCAGAGGAGTACGTGCTCGTCAGCGTTGCTGACACCGGCACCGGCATGGCCAAGGACGTGGCGGCCCGGGCATTCGATCCGTTCTTTACCACCAAGCCCACCGGCGCCGGCACAGGCCTCGGCCTCTCCATGGTGTTCGGCTTCGTCAATCAATCCGGTGGCCGCGTGCGGATCGCCAGTCAGCCGGGCGCCGGCACCACCATCCGGCTCTATCTGCCCCGCAGCCAACATGCCGCCGCGCCGGTGGAGCCGCAGGTGCAAGCCAACCCGATGCCCCGCGCGCATGCGGGTGAAACAGTGCTGGTGGTGGACGATGAGGCCGCGATCCGCATGCTGGTCTGCGAAGTGCTGGATGAACTCGGCTACACCCCGGCCGAAGCGTGTGATGCCAAGGAAGGCCTGGAAATCCTGCAATCCGGTCGCAAGCTGGATCTTCTGATCACGGATGTCGGCCTGCCGAACGGTATGAACGGGCGACAACTGGCGGACCAGGCACGGCGGGAGCGACCCGGGCTCCAGGTGCTGTTCATCACCGGATACGCCGAACAGGCCGCCTTGGGCGCTGACCGGCTGGAGCCGGGAATGGACGTGATCACCAAGCCGTTCGCGCTGCATGCGCTGGCCACGCGGATACGGGCGATGATCGAGGTGGGGTAAGCAAGCAGTTCTTTTTTGAAAAAAAAGAACCAAAAAACTTTTCTCTATTGGGCCGCGCACGCTGATCCAACGCGCGCACATATGAAGAAAAGTTTTTTGCTTCTTTTTTCAAAAAAGAAGGCCTTGCCTTCCCTCAGCGCGCCGCCACCAGGCTATCCCGCGCCGCCAGACGCGCACTGACAACAGCAGCCTCCAACTGCGGCGCCGCCTGCGCCACCGCGGCCGCGCGGCAGGCCTTCATGTCCGCAATCGCCTGCATATCCTTCGAGTCCGCCGTGCCGCACACCTGGCGGGCGGCAGCAACCATCCGGGCATGGAGCAGTGCGGCACCGGCTGGCGTGCCGACAGTGACGCCGCGCAAGCTGACGCTGGCGGTCTGCACGTCGCGCTCGGCCGCACCGGCGGCAGTGGCGAGCAAAGGCAGCAACGCGGCGGCGATAAGGATTCGGGACATGAATGGTCTCCTGGCATATGGTTGCGGTTCAGCCGGGTGTGCGAGTATCGCCACCTCGCTGCGACACTGCATGCCGTATGCCAGATCTAAGCTATTGTAATTAAAAATGTAATTTTAGGCGGGGCGGAACGCACCAAGTCGCTCTGGCCATGAACTATAGAATGTGGCGTAAATTACCAATTTCACTTGCGACTTCGCCGCAGCAGCGGCAGGGCAAGCACCAGCACGCACCCATTCCACGCCAGGGACTGTCCATTCAATACCCCCTCCTGGACCGCGCTGGCGACGGCGCCCACGGCAAGGGTGACCAGCAGCAGCACCTCTTCCCGCCGCCCCGCGCCCATTGGCAGGTCTCCGCCTGCCAGGCGCGCCACCGTGATCACCAGCGGCACCGCAAAGCTGGCGATAGGAAACTCCCGATAGCGCGGATCGAACACCAGCAGGATCTGATCCACGGCAGCCGCCCACACGAAAACAAAGGCAAGGTCCTCGAACAGCCCGGCCCAAGCAGTGTGGCGCAGCCGCAGCGCCTGCCGGACCCGGCGCGTCGCGTCCGCCCCGGTGCGCCAGTTCGCCGGCGCAATGGCGCCGGCCAGGCGCAGCATCATCAGCGCCGCCAGCAGCGCCTGGCCACCCAGATTGGCCACCGCCGCCAGCCTCACGTGGATGTCGAACAACACGGGGCCCGCATCCGCCTGCGCCAGGCCGAGCGCCGCGCCCAGCGTCATTGCGAGAAGCCCGGTCTGCGCCGGGGTGGCCAGCGCACGGTCCGCGGTCCGGGCGGCAAGCCCGATCGCCGCCAGGATCAGCCCGCAGGCCACGGAGAACGCGGCGTGCCACGCCCATAGCGGGTCCTCGCGCAGCGGGCCGCTGGGTGGAATCTTTTCGGCCCGGTCCGAGGTATAGAGGCCCCAGCTTGCGCCGACGATGCCTTCGTTTTGGTATTTCCAGTCCTGGTCGAAAGCTTCGATGAAATTGTAGTCAAAATGGCGCGTAGCGGCCAGCGCCATGAAGCCGCGCAGGAAGTGTGCCTCGTTGATCCTGCTGGGGATTGCGTCCGCGCGCTGCCGGCCGCGGCTTGGCCAGCCGGCCTCACCGATCGCCACCGTCTTGCCCGGGAACAGTTTGGTGAAGTGCGTATACACCTCACCCACCACGCCCACGGCGTGATCGATGCCCGTGGGAACGTCCTCCCAGAACGGCAGCAGGTGCACCAGCACCACATCCACATGCGGTGCAATCTCCGGGAACTGGTCCCAGAAATCGGACACGTCCGCGTAGGCAACCGGCTGATGCACCGCCGCCTTCACGTGATCGATATCCTTGATCAGCTCCGCCGGCGGCAGGTCGCGGCGCAGCAACACCTCGTTGCCCACGATCACCCGCTCAACCACATCCGGATAGTGGTTCGCCATCTCGATGCCGCGCGCCATCTCCAGCAGATTGTGAGCGCGGTCCGCGCCTAGCCAGATCCCCAGCCACACACGCAGCCCGTGCCGCTTCGCCAGCATCGGAATATCGGCGGGCCCTTCGATGGCCGCATAGGTCCGGATCGCGCGGGTCACCGGCGCCAGCAGCGCCAGATCCCGGTCCACCTCCGCCTCCGTCGCGAACCGGTCCGTCAGCGGCGATTCGCCCGGCCCAAACGGCGTGTAGGACAGGCTGTTGAATTTCGCCGGCTGCCCCGCTGCCGGGCGCGCGCCCTCCGCGGGATCCTGCAGCCGGTTCGGCCACCACCAGCCAAGCACCACCAGCCCGGACAGGAGAAACAGCAAAGGAGCCATGCGTTGCATCCGCGCGGGGTAGCTGAACCACGGCAAGCAGGGAAGGCGGGCGCATGACACAAGACGGGTTGGACGACGCGGCGATCCGCGCGGTGCTGCGGGACACGCGCCGAATCGCGGTCGTCGGCGCCAGCAACAAGCCGGCGCGCCCTTCCTTCGGCGTCATGGCGTCCCTGCTGGCGCGGGGATACGACGTGGTGCCCGTCAATCCCGGCCTTGCCGGCCATACGATCCAC
>CAZZYR010000092.1:0-7825 GCA_964658235.1 uncultured Acetobacteraceae bacterium
GATGCGATTATTGCCAGGGGTTTTACTTTGCGCGGCCGTTAGAGGCGGGGGCGGCACTGGAGTTTTCCAGGAAGTAAGAAAGAGTTCTTTTGAAAAAAGAACCAAAAACTTTTGTCAGTGCTGTCGCGGACAAAACTGACAAAAGTTTTTTGCTTCTTTTTTTCAAAAAAGAAGGCCTTGCTTGCTTTGGCGCGTGCACCGCACCAAAACCCGGCTCATGGCCCCTCCCCTGCTTTCCCTGCAAGACATCCACCTCACCCTCGGCGGCGGCGGTCCGCTGCTGGACGGGGCGGAGCTGGCGGTAGGGGCCGGCGAGCGGATCTGCCTCGTGGGGCGGAACGGCAGCGGCAAATCGACGCTGCTGAAAGTGGCGGCGGGGCTGCTGACGGCGTTTGACGGCGTGCGGTTCCTGCAGCCGGGGACCACGGTGCGCTATCTGCACCAGGAGCCGGATTTCGGCGATGCGGCGACCGTGCTGGCCTATGTGGAGGCGGGTTTGGGCCCGGGGGACGATCCGTATCGGGCGCGGGCGTTGCTGGAGCAGGTGGGCCTGACGGGGGATGAGGCCCCTGCCCGGCTGTCCGGCGGGGAAAGCCGGCGGGCGGCGCTGGTGCGGGCGCTGGCGCCCTCGCCGGATTTGCTGCTGCTGGACGAGCCGACGAACCATCTGGATTTGCCGGCGATCGAGTGGCTGGAGGCGGAGTTGGCAAGCCTGCGGGCGGGGATCGTGCTGATCAGCCATGACAGGCGGCTGCTGGAGAGCGTGTCGCGCAGCATCGTGTGGCTGGACCGCGGGCGGACCAAGCGGGTGGACCGGGGGTTCGCGAACTTTGAGTCGTGGCGGGACGAGGTGTTGGCGCAGGAGGAGTTGGACCAGCACAAACTGGGCCGGCAGATCGCGCGCGAAGAGGACTGGATGCGCTACGGCGTGACGGCGCGGCGCAAGCGCAATGTGCGCCGCGTGGCGGAACTGGCGGGGCTGCGGGCGGCGAAGCGGGAGCATGTGAAGCCCACGGGCGGCGTGCGGATGGCGGCGAGCGAGGCCGAGGGATCCGGCAAGCTGGTTGCTGTGGCCAAGGGTGTTACGAAATCCTATCCGCTGCCGGAGGGCGGCGTGCAGCATGTGGTGCGGGATTTTTCGGCGCGCATCATCCGGGGCGACCGGGTGGGGATTGTTGGGCCGAACGGGGCGGGCAAGTCCACGCTGCTGAAACTGCTGACCGGCGTGATCGGGCCGGATGGCGGCGAGATCAAGCTCGGGACGAATTTGGCAGCGGTGACGCTGGACCAGACCCGCGAAAGCTTGCGGCCGGATGCAACGCTATCCGAGACGCTGACGGGGGGCGCGGGCGATCAGGTGGAGGTGAACGGGCAGAAGCGGCATGTGATCGGCTACATGAAGGATTTCCTGTTCCGGCCGGAGCAGGCGCGCACGCCGGTGAGCGTGCTGTCCGGCGGGGAGCGCGGGCGGCTGATGCTGGCCGTGGCGTTGGCGCGTGCAAGCAATCTGATGATCCTGGATGAGCCGACAAACGACCTGGATCTGGAGACGCTGGATCTGTTGCAAGAGATGCTGGCGGATTACCAGGGGACGGTTTTGCTCGTGAGCCACGACCGTGATTTCCTGGACCGGGTGGTGACGTCCACGGTTGCGGCTGAGGGGGATGGGCGGTGGCAGGAATATGCCGGCGGATATTCGGACATGGTGATGCAGCGCGGGTCGCCGTCATCGGTGAAGGCGGAGGCGCGCAAGAAGGCGGTTGCTGGCGGTTCCGCAAAGGCGGTGGCTGGGCCGAAGAAGCTGTCGTTCAAACAGGCGCATGAGCTGGAAAAGCTGCTGCCGGATGCGATCGCGAAACTACAGGCGGACATGGTGCGCTATCAGCGGGTGCTGACGGACGCAAATTTATACACGCGTGACCGGAAGAAGTTTGATGCGACCACGTCGGCGCTAGGGCAGGCGGAGGTGGAGCTGGCACGGTTGGAGGAAAGGTGGCTGGAGTTGGAGATGTTGAGAGCGGGGTGAAAGGCGAAAGGCTTTCTTTTTTTAGAAAAAGAAATAAAAAACTTTTGTCAGTGCTATCGCGGACTGAACGGATAAAAGTTTTTTCCTTCTTTTTTTCAAAAAAGAAGTGCTTTCTTCTTGCCTTCGCCACCCTACCCGCAAACGCCGCGACTCTCCTGCACTACACCGCACGCCTGCACGGCGTGGCCTTCTTCGATGTGGCCTACTGCCTGCGCCTGGACGCCACGGCGTACGATGCACATCTGACGGCGCGGACGCTTGGCTTGGCCGAGTTCATGGTGCACGGCCGCGTGGAGGGGCGCGCGGCGGGGGAAGTGCGCGGCACGGATGTGGCGCCGCACAGCTATGTGGAGCATGGCCGCATCTCAGGCGAGTCTTATGATCTGACCATTGCCTATCCAGGCGGCTTGGCAACTGTGCAGGCGATTTCCCCGCCGGCAACGAAGTATCGCGAGGCGGTGCCCGGCGGGTTGCTGCCCGGCGCGATCGATGGGATGAGCGCGATCGCGCTTGAGACGATCGTTGTCACGCGCACCTCGGCGTGCCAGGGAAGCGTGGAAGTGTTCGATGGCCGTCAGTTACGCCGCCTGACGACGCACACGGCGGGGCGCGAGATGCTGCCGCACACCACGCGGTCCGTGTTTCAGGGGATGGCGCTGCGGTGCGACACCGTGTCCGAAATGCAGGCTGGCTATTTGAAGGATCAACCTGCGAAAGCGCAGTCCCGTCCGCGGTTCAGCAAGGCGTGGCTGGCAGCGGTGACGCCGAACGGCCCTGCGGTGCCTGTGCGGTTTGCGTTCGATGCGGATTTCCTTGGGGATATCCTGGTGGATTTGGATTCGGTGGGAGTGTGTGGCGGACCTCATGGATAAGACTTTTTTGGTTCTTCTGGATTGCGGGATGGCGGGCGCGGCGGATTGCCCCAGTGGTTTTGCGGTCAGCAGCACCTGTCCGCAGCGAGTTGCAGCGAGCCCAGCATGGAGAGCGCGGACGCGCCGGCGATCTGCCCGGCGGCGAAGGTGATGTCCTTGTTCTGCGCGGCGGTCAGGAGCCACAGGACGAGGGCGATGGGCGCCAGGAACAGGGTGACGGCGATACCGATCTTTTTCCCAAAATGCAGTTTGCCAACCAGCTTGCCCGTGAGGCCCATTCTTGCCGCTGAGGCGCGGAACGGCGGGGAGTCTAGACGGCGCGGGTTTGGTCAGGATGAACGGAGACGGGCTGCGGTGACGTGCCGTAAGCGTCCGCCATGATGGCGATGTCTGCGAGCTTGGCGTGGAAGGCGGACCAGTCATCCGATTGGGCAATGGGAGACCAGAGGGCTTCGACATCCTCGATCAGCATAGTGCAGGGGGTTTGGCGGGCGAAATAGGGATGGCCGAGGCGGGCGGGATTGGCCGGCTGATAGGGGGCGAGAAGGGTGGCGAAGGCGCCCGGCGCGGGAGTAGCGCGGGTGACGCCGCCGTATAGGGCAAAGATAGTGCCTTCGAACGGTGCTTTGGTTTCCGCAAGGTAGGCCCAGAAAGATTCAGCAAGGGCGGCATCCTCCTCCTGGCCGCGGGAGAGCAGGCCGAGGCGGCGAATGACGCCCGCGGCGAGCGCGTCGCGGAAGGTGGGCACGAAAACGGCGAGGGCTGCTTCCAGCGCCGGCTGCGTGGCAAGAAAAAGGAGGCATTCGGCGAGGCGGACGAGGTTCCAGAGCAGCGTGTCCGGCTGGCGGCCGTAGGCGTAGAGGCCGGAATGGTCGAAATAGGCGGCGGTGAAGCCAGGCTCGTACGTGGGCAGGAAACGCCAGGGGCCGTAATCGAAGCTTTCGCCGGAGATGTTGATATTGTCCGTGTTCAGCACGCCGTGGACGAAGCCGGCGACCATCCACTGCGCGCCCATATAGGCCACGCGGCGGCAGACGGACTCCAGAAAAGCGGCGGCCTGATCAGCGTCGTTGCCGCGCGCCGCGTCCGGGATGGCGACGGCGATGCAGTGGGCGACGAGCCGGCGCAGCGCGTCCGTATTCTGCAGATAGGCGAGGCGCTGGAAGCTGCCGATGCGGATGTGGGTGTGGCTAAGACGGACGAGGACAGCGCTGCGGGTGGGAGATGGTTCGTCGCCGCGAACCAGGTCCTCGCCGGTTTCGATCAGGCTGAAGGTTTTCGATGTGTAAACCCCGAGAGCTTCGAGCATGGTCGTGGCGAGGACTTCGCGCACGCCGCCCTTAAGCGTGAGGCGGCCGTCCGCGGTGCGGGACCAGGGGGTGGTGCCGCTGCCCTTGGTGCCGAGGTCCAGCAGGCGGTTGTCCAGGAGATCATGGAGCTGGGCGAAGAGGAAGCCGCGGCCGTCGCCGAGGTCTGGGTTGTACTGGCGGAACTGATGGCCGTGGTAGCGCAGGGCCAGGGGTTTTTCGAAGCTGCCGGGCAGCGGGTGGAAGCGGCCGAAATGGTCGATCCATTCGGCGTCCGTGAGGCCATTCAGGCCGACCCGGGCGGCCCAGTTCTGGTTGCGGTAGCGCAGGACGTGGGTAGGAAAGGCGGCGGGCTCGACGATGTCGAAGAATTCGGGGCCGAGGGCGGCGTGGGCGCGGGAGGGGATAGGCATGGGGTATTTAAGGCAAGCAGTTCTTTTTTGAAAAAAAGAACCAAAAAACTTTCTGTCAGTGCTGTCGCGGACTCCAGGGAAAAAAGGTTTTGGTCTCTTTTTTACAAAAAAGTCGGCCTTGCCTTATCTGATTACGGGCTCCGCGATGCTGGCACGGTGGGCGATGGTAGCCATGCAGACACGGTTGCGACCGGTTATTTTTGCTTCGTAGAGGGCGGCGTCTGCGGCTTCGAACAGGCTGGCGGGGGTGGCGCGGGACGTGATCAGGTGGCTGGCGGCGCCGAGGCTGACGGTGAGCATGTTGTGCTGCCCCAGGCCCTGGTGCGGCACTTCCAATGCTTCGACGGCGACGCGGATGCGCTCGGCGATGTCGGCGCAGAGATCCTCAGTGAGGGACGGGAGAAGGACAGCGAACTCCTCGCCGCCAAGGCGGGCGACGAGGTCCGACGTGCCGCGAAGCTGGTCCCGCAGACAGAGGGCGATTTGCTTGAGGCACGCATCGCCGGCGGCGTGGCCATAGAAATCATTGAAGGCCTTAAAGTGGTCAATGTCGATCACGATCAGGCCGAGGCGGCCGCGCGGGGCGCCGGCCTCCTGCGCCCAGGCGCCGGCGAGCCAGGCATCGTAGGCGCGTCGGTTGGCAAGGCCGGTGAGCGCGTCCCGGCGGGCAAGCTCATCGAGTTCCGTGTTGCGCAGGGATAGGTCCTGGCGCTGGATGCGTTCGCGCAGGATCAGCAAATAGCTGCGGCGCGACTCCCGCTCCAGACGCCAGTTGGCGAGCATCAGATAGGCGGCGGTGACGGCGGCCTCGCTGATCAAATTGATCTGTTGGCCAGGGCCGATCCCATGTTTCCAGTGCAGCGCGGCGCCGTATGCGATGAGCACGACTGTGAGCGCGGCGAGCGCATAGGGGAAGCGAAGCTGGATGCCGATGGCGCTGTAAACCATCAGAATCGTCACGCCGGCGACCCAGGTGGGAGCATCGTTCGTTTGACTGATGGCAAACAGATAGATGGAGACGCAAATGCAAACGAGGTTCGCGGCCAGCATCATGCCTTCCCGCAGCACGGGCGGCGGGTTCACGCCGACGCAGGCGGACAGGGCGAAGCCGAGCGGCATTGAGGTTTCAAGATAAAGGCTGCGGCACTGGCCCGCGATATCGGGCAGGCTGGATGCGATGATTGGGTAGAGCAGGGTGCCGAGCAGGAAGCCGAGCAGCCCAAAGATCATCATCGTGCGGGAGCGATCCGCGCCGGTGTCGGCTTCGAAACGCTGCTCCAGCAAGGGCGGGAAGCGCAGGGCGAAGGGATGGGCCGGTGTGTTCAGCCAGGCCTCAATCAGATCGTCCAGCCTCACCTCCCCAAGCGAATAGACTGCAACATTGGCCAAGACGGGTTAAAACAAGGTCAGTGCAGCGTTACGTTATCATAACGGTGTCGTGATCAACCGCAATCAGCTCAGCCGCGCGAGTGCTGCCTCCAGACGTGCGATTTCCTGGCCGGCGGCACGTGCGCGTTCCCGGTTCTCCTCTACCACGTCAGGATTGGCACGGGAGATGAAATCCGCGTTGGCGAGCTTGGTGAGCACCTTGCCGCGGTCGGTTTCGGCGCGGGCGCGTTCGCGGGCCAGGCGGGCGCGCTCGGCGTCGAGGTCGATGAGATCCGCCAGCGGGAGGAAGAGGGTGGCTTCATCCAGGACGATCTGGGCGGATCCGGACGGCGCTTCTGCGGGGGCAGGCTCGATGGCGGAGAC
This sequence comes from uncultured Acetobacteraceae bacterium, assembly GCA_964658235.1. Lineage (GTDB taxonomy): Bacteria > Pseudomonadota > Alphaproteobacteria > Acetobacterales > Acetobacteraceae > BOG-908. The sequence goes on from CAZZYR010000092.1 coordinate 6,371, forward strand.
GCGGGCCAGGCGGGAAGCGGCATCCAGCCAGAACTGCGCGCGGGCCAGGGTGGCGGGGTGGGCGTCCCGCAGCAGGATAGGGGCCTTGAGAGAGGGAGGGACGTTCATCTCCGCGCGCACGGTGCGGATGGCGGTGATGAAGCGGATAACCCAGTCGATCTCCTCGCGGGCGGCCAGCGCATCGGTGACGGCGGCGGCGGCGGGCCAGGGGGCGCGGATCAGGCTGAGGGGTGGGCCGTAGGCGAAATTGTCCCACAGGGTTTCGGTGACGAACGGGGCGGCGGGGTGGAGGAGGCGGAGGATGATGCTTAGGACGTGGGCGCCGGTGGCGCGGAGTTCGTCTTTTTCGGCGCCGTCCGGGCCGAGGAGGATCGGTTTGGCCAGTTCGACGAACCAGTCGCAGAAGATGTTCCAGGTGAAGCGGTAGCAGGCGCCGGCGTAGTCATCGAAGCGGAAGCCGGACAGGGCCGCGTCGGCTTCGGCGATGGCGGCGTTTGCGGCATCCAGGAGCCAGCGGCAGAGGGGGGATTGCGCATCGGCCGGGGTGAATGACGGCACGGGGGCCACGCCGTTCATTTCGCAGAAACGGGCGGCGTTCCAGAGCTTTGTCATGAAAGCGCGGGAGTCCGCCACGCGGGCCGGGCCGAGCTTGATGTCGCGGCCGGGGCCGGCGAGCTGGCAGACGGCGAAACGGAGCGCGTCGGCGCCGTATTCGTCGATCAGCTTGAGGGGATCTATGACGTTGCCCTTGGACTTGCTCATCTTCTGGCCACGTTCGTCCCGCACAAGGCCGTGGATGACGACGGTATGGAAGGGCACATCGTCCATGAAATGCAGGCCGAGCATCATCATGCGGGCGACCCAGAAGAAGATGATGTCGAATCCGGTGACGAGCACGTCCGTGGGATAATGGCGTGCGAGCAGCTCGGTTTTTTCGGGCCAGCCGAGGGTGGAGAACGGCCAGAGGCCGGAGCTGAACCAGGTGTCCAGCACGTCCTCGTCCTGCGTGAGCGGGCCTGCGATGCCGGCGGCGGCGGCTTGCGCTTCGGCGTCTTCCTGGGTGCGGGCGACGAAAACCTGGCCGTTGGGGGCATACCACGCGGGAATGCGGTGGCCCCACCAGAGCTGGCGGCTGATGCACCAGGGTTTTATGTCCCGCATCCAGGCGAAGAAGGTGTTTTCCCATTGCTTGGGAACGAACGCGATGCGGCCCGATTCCACGGCTTCGATGGCGGGAGCGGCGAGCGTGGCGGCATCGCAATACCATTGCAGGGTGAGCAAGGGTTCGATGATTTCGCCGGAGCGGTCGCCGTGCGGGATGGCGCTTGTGTGCGGCTCGATCTTCACGAGGAGGCCGAGGCGGTCCAGTTCGGCGACGATGGCGGCGCGGGCGGCGCCCCTGCCCTGACCTTCGAGGGTTTTGGTGAAGGCAGGGTCAGCGATGCTGGGAATTTC
>CAZZYR010000093.1:0-7807 GCA_964658235.1 uncultured Acetobacteraceae bacterium
AAAAGTTTTTTGCTTCTTTTTTTCAAAAAAGAAGGCCTTGCCTTGAGCCTGTGCGGCTCCCGTATACTATACGCATGCGAGACGACCGGAAGCCGACATGCAGGTAGACACGCCGCACCACGCACCCTCCACATTCCAGGAGTTTGTGCGCCAGTATGCCATGGTGGTGCTTTCGATTCTGACCGCGCTGGCGCTGGAGCATCTGGTGGTGGGGTGGCACGATGCGGCGACGGCCAGGGCCAGCAGGGCGCGGATCGATGCGGAGTTGCAGCGGAACCTCGTTGATCTCAAAGCCGCGCGGAAGACCAACGCCGAGAATGTCGATGCGGTGAAGGCGGCGGTGCATGCCCTGGTGGACCTGCTGCGCAAGCCGCCGGTGGATAACGATGTGACGATGAAGACGATCAAGCCGGCGCTTGATCATTTCGGCATTTCCGTCGCGGGCTGGCAGCGCGATGCGTGGGACGCGGCCATCGCGGACCAGTCCGCGAGCCACATGGAGTCAGCGGATCTGCGCCGCTATGCGGAAATCAGCGAGCATGACATGGAGACGGAAGCGTCCCTGCTGCTGGGGGGAGAGTGGCTGACACGGGCATCCGAGCTGCTGGTGGATGTCCGCCTGGGCAAAGTGGACGCGCGGCTGATTACCAATCAGATGGTGCGCTACTTGGTGGCCGCGGAACAGATCGAAGCCGAGCAGATTAAGCTGGAAAAGCTGCTGGCAGGTCACATTGCATCGCAAGTTGTATCGGCGACTTCATCTGCTATCTTGGGTTAAGTCTTTGTTAGGAGGCGTTGCTTAAAACTGGACAGCATCTGAGAATTGCTATCCAGGGTAGTCAGCATGACCGAGCAACCTACTCAATTATCCCGAAATTTCCCGCCCGGCTTCATCTACGTGGCTGCGCTTGCCGCAGGAGGCGCCAGCCTAGGGCTGCTTTTCACAAAGATTTCGCCGGCCTGGGGCGCGCTGCTTCTGTTCGCCGCGTGTGCGTGGCTGCCAGTGTCGGGCTGGCTGCTGTTTCGGGCCTATGCGGCACGTCGGGCGCAGGAGGCGACCAGCGCGGTCTTGCGGGCGGACCGGCAACTGGACCAGTTCCGGATCGCGCGGCGGGACACGCTGACGGGCCTGGCCAATCGGCAGGCGTTTTTGGACACGTTGGCGGCGCAATTTACCCGCAGCGCCAGCTTCGCGTTGCTGCTGGTGGATCTGGATGGGTTTGACGGGGTGAACGCCAATCTCGGCGATGCGACGGGCGATGAGGTGTTGTTGAGCTTTGCCAGCCGGCTTGCCGGCGCCTGCGCGGAGCGCGATCACGCGGCCCGGCTGGATGGCGACGGGTTTGCGATGTTGCTGACGCAGGCCGACGATCTGGACAATCTGCAGGTGGCGGCCGAGCGCGTGCTGGCGTTGCTGCAAGCACCCAACTCGGCTGGCGGGCAACTGATCGATGTGGGCGTGAGCATCGGCCTGGCGCTTGCGCCGGTGCACGGGTTGACGTCGGAGACATTGCTGCGCGCGGCCCGCGCATCCCTGGCCCACGCAAAGCGGGCCGGCGGCGGGCGCGTGCATGTGTGCGGCCAGCAGGATGCGGCCGAGGTGATGACGCGCCAGCACGTCCGCAAGGAGTTGCAGCGTGCCATCGAAGCGGGTCAGGTGATCCCGTACTACCAGCCGATCGTCAGCCTGCCGTCCGGCGACATTACCAAGTTCGAGGTGCTGGCGCGCTGGAAGCACCCGCAGTTGGGCATGCTGCTGCCGGAACAATTCATTCCGATGGCAGACGAGCTTGCTCTTTCGGGGCAGATCAGCATGAGCCTCCTGCGGCAGGTGGCGCTGGAAACCCAGGACTGGCCGGGCTGGTGCCGGTTTGCCATCAACGTGTCCGCGGGCCAGGTGCGCGAATTGATCGGGCTGCTGAACGCGCAGCCTGGCGCGTGGCAGCGCAGGTTTGATCTGAGCCGGCTGGACGTGGAGATCAGCGAGGCGGCGCTGATGCGCGACCGCGCCCTGGTGCGCGAGCTGATTGACGTTCTGCACGAGCATGGCGCGCGCGCGGTGCTGGACGATTTCGGGAGCGGCGCGTCCAATTTCTTTCATCTTCGCGACTTAGCTTTTGATACCATCAAGATCTGCAAGGGATTTGTGCAGACACTGACCCGGGACGCGCGCGCGGAAGCCTGCGTGATGTCCATGCTGTGGCTCGGCTATGGCCTGGGCATCGACATCGTGGCGGACGGGGTGGAGACCCAGGACGTGGCGGATCGGCTTGGCGAGATGGGATGCCACTACGCGCAGGGGTATCTGTATGCGCGGCCGGGTCCGGCGAGCGAGGCGGCGTTGTTGCTAGGGGTGGCCGAATATGTGCCGGTAGCCGCGTAAGAAAGAGTTCTTTTTTGAAAAAAAGAAGTGCTTGCCTTACCCTTCCTTCGGCGCCGCACCCCGCGTGACATCGAGCTTCGCGACGGCTTCAAGGCGCACGGGACTTCCGGATGCAGCCGCCTGGTAGATGGCGGCTATCAGCTTCATGTCCTGCAAGCCCTCCTCGCCCGGCGTGAGCGGGGTGGCATTGCCGCGAATGGCTTGGGCGAACGCATCCATCTCAAGCGCGAACTGGTTTTTCGATGGCCATCGGCGTTGTTCCAGGCCGCTGCTCATGCCGTCGCGGCGGCCGATCTGCATCGTCAGGTTGTCGTAGCTGAAGGCGGGATCGAGGCCGATGGAGGCGTCCGTGGCCATCAGGCGCAGGAAGCGGTTTTCGCGGAAGGAATAGCCGGATGTGCAACTGGCCAGGATGCCGCTGGGGAAGCGCAGGGTGAAGGCGCAGAGGTCTTCAACTTCGCGGAAGCGCGGATCGTTGGCCGGCTGGGTGATGCGCGCGGTAATTTCGATGGGCTCCTCGCCGGTGATGAAGCGGGCGGCGTTGAGGCAGTAAAGGCCGACATCAGGCAGCGAGCCGCCGCCTGAGAGCGCCTTGTTGTGACGCCATTGGCCATTATTGGCGTTGTTCTGGCCATTGCAGGCTTCGATCATGCGGATCGGGCCGTATGTCTGATCACGGGCGATGCGGATCAGTTCGCGATATTCGGGAAGGTATTGGCAGCGATACGCGATCATGAGCCTGCGGCCGGCCTGCCGGCAGGCATCGACCATGCGCTGGGCGTCCGTCACCGATGTAGCCATGGGTTTCTCACAGAGAACGTGCTTGCCGGCGGCGGCGGCGCGGACAGTGAACTCGGCGTGCATCGCGTTGGGCAGGACGATGTAGACGATATCCACGTCCGGATTGTTCTTGATGGTGTCGAAGGTCTTGTAGTCGTAGATGCCGTGTTCGGGAACGTTGTATTGGGCGGCGATGACACGGGCCTTGGCGGGGTCTCCGCTGACGAGCGCGGTGACCCGGACGTGACGGCTTTGTGCGAAGGCGGGGAGGATTTGGGTCAAGGAGAGCCGGCCAAGACCGACGACGGCGATGCCAAGACGGCTTGCGGTAGGGTCCAGGCGAGGGACAGGGCCGGTGAGGTCCGGCGCGTTGTCCAGGGGTGGCAGGGTGACGTCACCAGCCTTGACGGTGCCGCGCAACGCCAGGGGTGATACGTCCGGCGGCGGCTCCGCGGCGGCGGCGGTGCCGATCAGGCCGAGTCCGGCGAGGCCGGCGGTGGTGCCGACAAGGCCGCGGCGGGTCATGGGGGGCATGGCGTGGCTCCAGCTTAGGATGCCGGGTCAAGCTCCGCGTCTGGCATACGGTTTGCGGCATGCACGCAAACTTGCGGCACGAGCGCATGGCGTCGCCATGTGCCACAGCGAGCTTGGTAGTGGGACACGGCAATGCGGGGCTACCCGATCTTTTTGCAGCTGGCGGGGCGGCGCGTGGTGGTGCTGGGCCATGACGAGGCGGCGGAGCGGCGCGCTGAGCTGTTCCTGAGCTTGGGCGCGCAGGTAGAGCGGGTGGAAAGCGTGGCGGAGGCTTCGATTGCCGGCTGTGCACTTGCGGTGGCGTCCGGCGCGCCGGAGACGGAGCTGGCGGCGTTTTCAGCCGCGGCACAGGCTCTGGGGGTGCCGGTGAACGTGGTGGACCGGCCGGCGCTGTGCAGCTTCATCACGCCTTCGATTGTCGACCGCGATCCGCTGACCATTGCCATTTCCAGTGGCGGGGCGGCGCCGGTGCTGGCGCGGCTGCTGCGCGGGCGGATCGAGACATGGGTGGCGCCGGGATGGGGCCGGCTGGCGGCGCTGGCCGAGAGGTTCAAGGCAGAGACGCGGCGCAGCTTGCCGGACGTGGTGCGGCGGCGGCGGATGCTGGAGCGAGCGTTTGCCGGGCGGGTGGCGGATCTGGTGCTGGCCGGGGACGAGGCGGCCGCCGAGATCGAATATCGGACGGAGCTGGCTGAAGCCGAGGCCGGGCAGACGCGGCGGATGCCGGGCATGGTGCATCTTGTGGGGGCTGGGCCGGGGGCGGCGGATCTGGTCAGCTTGCGCGGGCTGCGGCTGCTGGGCGAGGCGGATGTGATCGTACATGACCGGCTGGGCACGGCCGAGGTGCTGGACCTGGCCCGGCGCGACGCCGAGCGGGTCGACGTGGGCAAGAGCCAGGGCGACCACACCATGCCGCAGCGTGAGATCAACGCGTTGCTGATCCGGCTGGCCCAGGAGGGACGGCGGGTGGTGCGGCTGAAGGGTGGTGATCCGTTCATCTTTGGCCGCGGCGGCGAGGAGATGGAGGCGCTGGAGGCTGCGGGGGTGGCGTGCGACGTTGTGCCGGGGATCACCGCGGCGCTGGCCTGCGCGGCGTCCGCCGGAATACCTCTGACGCATCGGGATGCGGCGCACGCAGTGACGTTCGTAACGGCGCACCGGCGGCGGCCTGATCTGGGGATCGACTACGCGGGGCTGCTGCGGCCTGGCGTGACGCTGGCGATCTATATGGGTCTCGCCACCCTGCCTCGGCTGCGGGACGAGCTTGAGGCAGCGGGTTTTTCCACGGCAATGCAAGCGGTTCTCGTGGAAAGCGGCGGCACATCGCAGACACGCGTTCTGCGCGGATCGCTGGTGGAACTTGCCAAGACAGCGGGCGATTGGGCAAAAGGCGGCCCGGTACTCATACTTTTGGGGGGTACCGCGGAACGCCTGCCTCTTTAATTTAGTCTGGCGTTAACGTATATAATTTATATCACGCCTACGTCTCGTAGTTTCCGGGCCGGATAGCGTTAGGGACGTCCATTAGGCTCACGCATGCAAAGCTCGAAAATCATTGAGATAGATGGCGTGTTCGTCGGTGCAGCCATTCAGCTGTCAGACGCGCAGGGGTGGCGGTTCGTTGCAGCGGACATGCGGGCCAATGGGGCCGATGGCGTGATGTCGGAAAGCTTGGAGGACGCCCAGATGGCGGCTCGGCGGGCGTTCTTCACGTCGCGCGTCCTGACAGTGGCTGCCGCCTGAGCCTCGTATGCGGACTATGGCCGCGCCGGCTGGAAGCAGGCTCTGGCAGGCCGGGCCTGTGCAAATCGCGCGCGCATCCTAGGTGCGTTAGGCGCGCGTTTGGCGTGCTGAGTGGAGTGCCATGCTGGTCCTATTGGTTTCTGTTGCCCTGCTGTTTGGCGCACCCGCGCTGCTGTTGTGGATGGGCCGGTTGATCGAGCGGCGGACTGATTTCCGCAATCGCGTGGCCAAAGTCGAGACAGCGTGCACGGGGCAGGAATGGTATTTTCGCGCGCCGGCTTCCTTGGCGGGCAAGGCGGCTGGGACCGAGGCGCCAATGGCCGATCAGGGGGGGCCGAATGTCAGCGGACCGCCGGACGATCTGGCGTGGTTTCGCCGGCCGATGAAGCCGTTGTTCCGGGGATTTCCGTGGACCCGGTCCGGGCAGGAACACGCTTAGGGGCCGGTGCGCGGGGACGCGGATGCGCGACCCAGCCCGCGGCGTCTAGAACATGACCACCTGCCGAACACCCTGGCCGCCAGCCAGACGGTCGAACGCCGCGTTGATGTCGTCCAGGCCGAGGCGGTGGGTGAGGAGGCGGTCCACCGGGAGGCGGCCGGCCTGGTAGAGGGCGATGAAGCGGGGGAGATCGCGGCGGGGAACAGCGGAGCCCATGTAGCTGCCGCGCACGGTGCGCTCCTCGGCGACCAGGCTGACGGCGGGGACGGCGAAAAGTTTGCTGGGGTGGGGGAGGCCAGTGGCCACCGTAGTGCCGCCGCGGCGGGTCGCGGCGTAAGACTGGGCAAGCACGGCCTCGTGGCCGACCGATTCAAAGACGAAGGCGGCGCCGCCCCGGGTTGCGTCGCGGATGGCGGGCACGGCCTCCTCGCCGGCGGGAAAGGCATGGGTGGCGCCGAGGGAGAGCGCGAGGTCGCGTTTTTCCGCCAGCGGGTCGACCACGACGATGGGGTTGGCACCGGAGGCGACGGCGCCGAGCACGCAGGCCAGGCCGACGCCGCCGAGGCCGAAGACGGCGACGCTGGCGCCCGGGGGCACGCGCGCGGTGTTCACCACGGCGCCCACTCCCGTCATCACCGCGCAGCCGAACAGGGCGGCAATCTCCATCGGCAGTGACGGGTCGATCTTCACGGCGGAGCGGACGCTTGTGACGGTGTGGCTCGCAAAACCGGAGACGCCGAGATGGTGGTTGACGGGGGATGCGTCCTCACACCAGCGGCGGGCGCCGCCGAGCAGGGTGCCGGCGGTGTTGGCGGCGGCTCCGGGTTCACAGAGGGCGGGGCGGCCTTCGGCGCAGGGAAGGCAGTGGCCGCAGCTCGGGACGAAGGCGAAGACGACGTGGTCGCCGGGGGCGAGGGTGTCCACGCCAGGGCCGCATTCGGCGACGATGCCGGCGGCTTCGTGGCCGAGGACCATGGGCATGGGGCGGGGGCGCGTGCCGTCGATGACGGAGAGGTCCGAGTGGCAGAGGCCGGCGGCGCCGACGCGGACGAGGATTTCGCCGGGGCCGGGCGGAGCAAGGTCGATGTCCGCGATGATGAGGGGGCGGGAGGTGGCATAGGGGCGGGGAAGGCCGAGGTGGCGGAGGATGGCGGCGCGGGTTTTCATCTTTCGGTCCTGAAGGCGAGGGTGGCGCGGGGTGGCGGCGGCGAATAGGCTCTTTTTCGGCCGGGGCGGCCAGTGGAGGCGGGTGGTTTTGCATGGATGAAGAGGGTCTGCGCGCGCATCACGATTTGGGCGGCGTGCCGCGCTTTCTGTGCGAGGGCTTGGATGTCTCGCGCCATGCGCTGACGGATTTCGATCGCGAGGTGGATGCGCTGCGCGGGGTGCTGGGGGCGAAGGGTGTGATGAGCGTGGACGAGTTGCGGCGCGGCGTGGAGGCCATTCCGGAGGCGGATTATCACCGCATGGCGTATTACGAGCGGTGGATGCGGTCGATCGCGGACAATCTGCTGGCGCGCGGCGTCATTACCGAGGCGGAGCTGAAGGCGGCGTTGCGGTGATAGCGCCGGGCACAGCCGTTCGGGTGCGGGACGACTGGCCGGAGGTGCTGGGGCCGGTGCATGTGCGCACGCCGCATTATGTGCGCGGGCGGCTTGGCGTCGTGGTGCGGCAGCTGGGCGATTTTCCCGATCCGGGGGAGTTGGCGTTCGCGCGGCCGGCGGGGATTGTGGCGCTGTATCATGTGCGGTTCGACGGGAGGGCGTTGTGGGCGGATGCCTCGGCGGATGAGGTTCAGGTGGAGGTATTCGGGCATTGGCTGGAGGCGGTGTGAGCCTGCTGGAGACGGACCCGGTGCGGCTGCTGGCGGCGGTGAGCGGGCTGCTGGCGGCGAAAGGGATCGTGAGTCCGGCGGAGATTGCGGCGCG
>CAZZYR010000094.1:0-7759 GCA_964658235.1 uncultured Acetobacteraceae bacterium
GTGGTGCCGTCCCGGCTTGGCGTGCTGCCCACGATCACCCAGCCGGAGGTGAGCACCGCCATGGCCGTGCTGAGGCCCACGCCACCGGGACAACCGGGCACGCTCTGCGGCAGGCGGGTGAACAGATAGGTGTCGCGCGTGGACGGACGGTAGCCGACGATGGTGGTGCCGGTGCCCTGCAGGTTGGAGATGTTGTTGAAGTTGTCGACCAGGACATCATCCTTGGCGATCTTGCCGGCGCTGACGGGGGAAACTACCACGGCATAGGGGTTGAGGTCGCCGTTATCAGTGACAGTGGAGGTAAGCGTGCTGTGGCGATGTACGCCTTCGAGGAAGCCGTTCGCGTGCGCGGTGGTGGTGGCGAGGAGGAGGGCGAGGAGGGTGCGCATGGGTGGGTGCCTCAGGAAGGAAAGGAAGGCCTTCTTTTTTCAAAAAAGAACTCTTGCCTTAAAATAGAATATTCGTTCGCAGACCTAAAACAAACTCATCTCCCACCCGGTGCGTGGGATTGTTCGGATCCACAATGCCACCCCCAGGGTTGAACACGTATTGCAGGTCCGGCTGCACCTGCCACCACGGACGCATCTGGTATTGATACGTGGCTTCGACAAACGTTTCGCTGGTACGAAGCACGCTGTAGCTGGCGGGCAGATAGAGAGCCGCATCGCGGTCCAGGGCGTTGGCCTGGTGGCTGACATGGGCGTATCCCATGCCCAGGCCCACCGTATCGCCGTTCCGGTTGGTGATCGGGGCGTGGTAGACGATGCCGCCGTTGATGCTGAAATCAGCGAGGTTGCGATCCGCCTCCGGCGTGCCCATCGCGCGGCCGAAGATGCTGACGGAGCGGTTCGGGTTGCTGGCGTTGCGCCAGACCATCTGGTCCGCCACCGCATAGATCGAATAATTGCCACGGTGGCGCAGCGGTTCTCCGGAACTGTATGGCGATGCGAGCGAAAGCCCGGCGGTGTCCGTGCGCTGGTCGGCGAAACTCTTGCTGTCGTACCAGGCGCCAAGGCGATAGGTGCGGCCGAGCGGCGCGCCCTCGCCCGGATAGACCATGCTGCCGAGCGACGGGTAGCTGTATTGCAGCTCCACGAATGTCAGCGTGCCGTCATTGACCTTGAAGCTGGTGCCGGAGCCGTCCACGCGCTGCGCGTCGCCTTCATCCGAGGACGCCGGACTGCCGTTGAACACGCCGACAAGCAGGGTGACAGGATCGATCGGGCGCCAGCGTACGCGGATGCCGAGGTCCGAAAGCGGGTAGGCCGGACCGCCGCCGGGCAGGTCCACGGAGGGGACCAGCGGCCAGCCGAACATGGTGTTGACGAAGGTGGCGCCGTTCGGACTGAAGATGAACTCCTGGTCCACGCTCTGCTGGCCCAGCTTGATGTCCAGGCGGTCCTCGGCGAGGAATTTCTGGTCGTACCACATCTCCCACAGCCGCGTTGCGCGGTCTGCCTGAATGCCGCTGGATGTTTGCAGGCTGAGCAGGTTGTCCGCACTCAGGTTGCGGCCGTGGATCTGCAAGGCGCTGACGTTGAACAGGCCGCCATACCAGCCGAAGGCGCGCTGGGTGTCCAGTTGGAGGATCACCTGGGTCAGCCCGTCGTAATCCAGGCCGCGATGGATGCCGCCTGTGGCGTTGCCCTGGATTTCGCTGGTTTCTTGAATGGCTAGGGAGACCCCGAATTTCGCGAGCGCGGTGCGCAGGCCGAATAGGTCGCCCAGGAGGAAGTTGGTGCGCTGCAGGTTGCCGAGGAAGCCGGAGCTGCCCTGACTGTTGTCCGGCGTATCCGGGTCACCAGAGGCTGGGATGCTCAGGGGCGGCGGCGCGGCCCAGGCAGGCGTGCCGAGGAGAAGGAGGGCAGCGACAGCACCAACGTAGTTGCGAATAACTCTCATTTGCGATTGACTACGGGCTGCACCGCTTGGTGTCAACGGTTGGGATGTTAGACTTGGGCCGCCAGCGGCAGATCGATCCTGAGCACGCTTGCCGCGCCCGGCAGGAAGCTGGCGGCGCCGGCGTGGCTGGCGGCAACTTCACGGACGATGGCCAGGCCAAGGCCGCTGCCATCCGTGCCGGGCGCGCCCTTGCGGAAGCGCTCGAACACCGCCTCGCGCAGGCCTGGAGGCACGCCTGCGCCTTCGTCGGTCACGTCTAGTACAACGCGGCCATCCCGGAGTTCGGCGGACAGGGTGATGGCGCCGGCGCCGTGCTTGATGGCGTTGTCCAGCGCGTTCAGCACCATGTCCCGCATATCATCCTTGCGGCCGCGGATCGGCAGCTCGTCCGGAACGTCCACGTGCAGGACCCGGCCGGCGGCCTCGGCCAGTGGCAGCGCGGCTGCGGCGGCCTCCCGCGCGACGCGGGACAGGTTGAACAGGGGCTGGCCGGCGGCGGGATCAGCGCGGCCGGCCTGTTCCTTGCGGGCCAGATCGAGAAGCTGGTTCACCAGGCGGGTCATCTGCCGCACGTCTCCGGCAATGCCGGCCCAGTCCGCCGCCGCGGGGTAGCCGGCGGCTTGGGCGCGCTGCAGCCGCAGGCTGAGCACGCTCAGCGGGGTGCGGAGTTCGTGCGCGGCATTGGCGGTAAAGCGCCGTTCGGACTCATAGGCGTCCGCCATGCGGTCCAAGGCCTGGTTGATGCTGGCGACCAGAGGCTGGATTTCGCTGGGCAGGCGCGCAAGGGAGATGCGGGCGGCGGGGTGGTCCGGGCCGATCCGGGCGGCATCCTGGGCGGCCGCGGCAAGGGGGCGCAGGCTCCACAGGCTGACGAACCAGATGAGCGCGATGACGGCTGCGCTGAACAGGCCCAGCACGGCCGCGTCCTGGGTGGGCTCGCTGCCGGCGGGGACGGGCGTGGTGTTGCCGAGGAAGGCGGAGGCGGCGAGTGCGATGGCAAGGACGGCCAGCATGGCCACGGCGAGGCGGATGCGGAGGCTGGTGAGGAAGGGAGGAAGGCCTGTCATAACGCGGGCGTCGCCGGATCAGTCCGCGACAGCCGCGCCAAAGTTTTTTGGTTCTTTTTTTCAAAAAAGAACATCTTCCTTACGCCCCCAGCCGATACCCAATCCCCCGCATCGTCTCCACCCTGAGCGCGGAGCCCGCTCCCGCAAGTTTGCGCCGCAAGCGCGAGACGGTGGCTTCCAGCGCGTTGCCGCTGACGTCTTCGCCTGTGGCATAAAGTTTCTCCACCAGCGCATCGCGCACCACGATGGCGGGGGCGGCGCGGATCAGGACTTCGAACAGGCCGGCTTCGCGCGGCGTGAGGTCTATGGGCGCGCCTTCGCGGCTGGCGGTGCGGGTGGCGCTGTCGAAGGTGACATCGGCGAAACGGTGCACGGGGTGCAGGCGGGCGCCGGGGCGGCGGAGCACGGCGCGCAGGCGGGCGTCCAGTTCGGCGGTTTCGAACGGCTTGAGGATGTAGTCGTCCGCTCCAGCGTCCAGGCCGGCGACGCGCTCGGCCACGCTGTCGCGGGCGGTCAGGATCAGCGCGGGCAGCGCGGCGTTCGCGCCGGTGCGCAAGGTGCGCAGGACGTCCAGGCCGTCCATGTCCGGCAGGCCGAGATCGAGGATGACGGCGTCGTAGGTGGTGGATTCAGCGTTGGCGAGCGCCGCCTTGCCCGTGGTGGCTGCGTCCACCGCGAAGCCCCTGTCCTTGAGATGCGCGGTCAGCAGATGTTGGAGTGCCGCATTATCTTCCACCACAAGCAGCCGCATGTTCCCCCCGCCTTTTGCAGACGACTCCGCGACAGCACCGATAAAAGTTTCTTGCTTCTTTTTTTCAAAAAAGAAGCCTTGCCTTCCCTACGGCGACGAAACCACCGCCGGCGCCAAGGAGGCATGCTTCGCATCCGGATGCCCCGGATTGCGGAACCGCAGCTCGCAGCTCGGCTGGCCTTCCGCCTCGTCCGGACCGAGCAGCTCCAGGCGGGACGCGCAGGTGACGGCCACCACGGCGCGCGCTTCCGGCCGGGTCATGAAGTGGCGCGCCTCGCCTTCCAGCAGGAGCTGGGCGCGCAGGGCGTACCACTCGAGGCGGTCAGTATCCTCGATGAACATGGCCAGGATGCCGGGGCGGGTGCCGGTGAGGCGCTGGGGCGCGACTTCGGCCATGCGGCGGTGCACGGCGCCGGCCACCTGGTCCTCCCGCCCGGCGCGGGCGGCCATGACGAAGATGGAGGTGCTGGCGGAGGTGACCGCGAGGTGCGCTTCCGGGCCGAATTCACGGCGCAGGCGGGGCATCAGGCTGGACTCGGTGGTCCCGCGGTCACCCATCTGGGCGGCGGCCAGCATCAGCGGGTCCAGGCGCAGCACCGCGGCTTCGTCGTGGTCCGCGCGGCGCTTTTCGATGAGCATCTGGGTGATGCGGCGGTGCAGCTCCGCCAGCGGCGCGGCGCCTTCGACTGGACAGCCTTTCAGGCCGTTTGGCAGCGTCATCTTCAGCAGATAGCGGCCCGGATGCGCGGCGAGCCAGGTTTGCAGATCAGGATCCACGCGGTCCATCAGTTGGGACCAGGCGCGGCGGTGCAGGTCCCTGCCGGCTTCGGCGGACAGGACTTCGCAGGCTACTTCGGCTTCCATGCCGAGGCGGTGGAGCAGGAGATCGAACGGCGCGCCGTCTTCCAGGCCCGCGAAGCCGATTTCAAAGCCGCGGCCACGCTGCAGGTTGGCCGTGCGCATCAGGTGGAAGAGCGGGATCAGGTTGCCTTGGCCCTGGACGGCGGACGCCAGGGCAGCGTCCAGCCGGGCGCGTCCCGCGGCGGTGAGGGACTCCGCGGTTTCCACCAGCCGGCCGGCAAGGCAGACCACGCGGTGGTCAATATCCGTCATGGCGGCGGCGGGACCGGCGCGGCGCAGCCGCTCCACGGTCAGTTCCAGCGCATGCAGTTGGCCGAGCGCGCGACCGGCATAAGTGGGGCCGCAGCCGCGTTTCAGCTCCGCCATTCGCGTTTGCCACACCCGGCGACCGATACGGTCAACGAGGGCGTTCAGGACGACGGAATGGTCGATCTCAAGCGGAGGGGTCATGCCTTGATACAATGGGTAATATTGCAGCCCGGCACATATTCACGTTTCCGTGACCGGACTCGTGATCGTTACGCATCCGTGCGGGCGGCGAGGTCTGCGGCAAGCCGAAAAATGGTTTGCCGCAGCCACGTGTGTGCTGGATCACGATCGTAAGACGCGTGCCAGAGAAGCGCGATGGAGATCTGCGGCAGATCGATGGGCGGCGGGCTTAGACTAAGGTCCAGGGCGGTGGAGAACAGGCGGGCGAGTTCAGCGTGCATGGTGGTGATCACCGGGGCGCCGCGCACCAGGAAGGGGACGGCAAGGAATCTGGGCGTGATCAATGCGATCGTACGCTTAAGGCCGATCTTGTCGAGCGCATCGTCCACAACGCCGCGTTCGCCCTGGCGCAGGCTGGTGAGCACGTGCGGCAGGCGCACGTAATCCGCCAGCGAAATGGGCGGCTGGATGCCGACGAGCACCGGATTGAACATGCAGAGGAAATTGCCGACGAGCAGGGAGCGCTGCTTGTGGTGGTCGCGTCCATGCTCGAAGCCGCTGATGCCGAAGGCCATGTCGATCCTGTCCGCATCCAGATCGGCAAATAGCTGATCCGAGTCGCCGGTGGCTTGCAGGCGGAGCCGGATGCCGGGGCCGTGGCGTTGCAGATACGCCAGCAGCTTGGGGATCAGCAGCACCTCCACGCTGTCCGGCAGGCCGATGCGGAAGGTTTTCTCCGCGGTCTCCGGGGTGAAGTCCGCGCGGCCGGCGGTCAGGGCCTGGATCTGCGTCAGGATGGGCTGGACCGCGTCGATCAGCGCGGTGGCGCGTGGCGTTGGGCGCATGCCGTCCGGCGTGCGGGTGAACAGGTCGTCGGCGAACAGGACGCGCAGGCGGGCGAGGTTGTGGCTCATGGCGGACTGGCCGATGCCGATGCGCGCGGCCGCGCGGGTGACGTTGCGCTCGGTGGCCAGGGCATCGAAGGCGACGAGCAGGTTGAGATCGATCGCAGCCAAATTGATGTGGTCGATAGCCATCATTATCTCAATCTATTTGAATAATGCTGCGCTGCAACCTAATTCCGTTGCAACGGTGACGGCAACGAGCAGTCCGGTCACCCAGACAGGAGATTTCTCATGCGTAACACTCAAATGATCCTGGCGGCAGCGGTCGGAGTCGCGCTTGCCGGCGCTACACTTAGCGCTGCGCGGGCGGCCGATCTGAAGCCGATCCAGAGCCAGAGCATCGACCTGGGGAATGTGTTGGGCGACGCCTACTACACGGCCGAGCCGGACGGTTTCCACGTGGTGGCGACCTTCGCCCAGCGCGACGGCAGCCGCGCGCCGGTGCGATTCCAGACAGTTCTCGCGCCGGGGCAGGCGGTGGTCATCTCAAGCCCGCGCGGCGTGGGTGAGCAGCCGGTGAGCTACCGGATTGAGCGTCAGGATGCGCGCGTGATTGTTGCGAAGGCGGCGATGACGAACTGACGGCAAGGAAGGCCTTCTTTTTTGAAAAAAAGAAGCAAAAAACTTTTGTCAGTGCTTTGCGGACTCAATTGATAAAAGTTTTTTGGTTCTTTTTTTCAAAAAAGAACTGCTTGCTTTCTGAGTCAGCCACACTGCGCGCGATGCCTGAGCACATGATCGGCGAGCACGCACGCAAGCATTGCCTCACCCACCGGAACGGCACGGATGCCCACGCAGGGATCGTGGCGGCCGCGTGTGCTGACGTCCACGTTCTGGCCAACGCTATCGATGCTTTGGCGGAGCGTGAGGATGGAGCTGGTGGGTTTGACCGCGAAACGCGCGACGATGGGCTGGCCGGTGGCGATACCGCCCAGGATGCCGCCGGCGTGGTTGCTGCCGAAACGAAGCGCGCCGCCGTCCATGCGCATTTCATCCGCGTTGTCCTCCCCTGACAGGGCGGCGGCGGCGAAACCGTCGCCGATTTCCACGCCCTTGACGGCGTTGATGCTCATCAGGGCGGCAGCGATGTCCGCATCCAGCTTGCCGTAGATCGGCGCGCCCAGGCCGGCGGGGATGCCTTCGGCAATCAATTCGATGACGGCACCGGTGGAGCTGCCGGCGCGGCGGATCTCTGCCAGGAGCGTCTCCCATGCACCGGCGGCCTGGGCGTCTGGGCAGAAGAACGGGTTGCGGTCCACTTCGGCCCAGTCCCAGCGGCCGCGATCGATGGCGGAGGCGCCGATCTGGACCAGGGCGCCGCGCACGGTCACGGCGTTTCCCAAGATCTTGCGGGCGATGGCGCCGGCGGCGACTCGGCAGGCGGTCTCCCGCGCGGAGCTGCGGCCGCCGCCGCGGTGGTCGCGTATGCCGTATTTGCGGTGGTAGGTCAGGTCCGCATGGCCGGGGCGGTATTGCTGGGCGATGTTGCTGTAGTCGCGGGAGCGCTGGTCCACATTGTCGATGTGCAAGGCGATGGGCGTGCCGGTGGTTTGGCCATCGAAGGTGCCGGACAGGATGCGGACCTGGTCCGGCTCCTGGCGCTGGGTGGTGAATTTCGATTGGCCGGGGCGGCGGCGATCCAGGAAGGGCTGGATGTCGGCTTCCGTGAGCGGGATGCGGGGGGGGCAGCCGTCGATAACGCAGCCGATGGCGGGGCCATGGCTTTCGCCCCAGGTGGTGACACGGAAGAGATGGCCGAAGGTGTTGTGGCTCATGGAGTGGGTTCTGACGGTTTTGGTTGCGGCGTGGTTGGCCAGGGTGCGTCAAGAATGGGCACAGAGCAC
>CAZZYR010000095.1:0-4519 GCA_964658235.1 uncultured Acetobacteraceae bacterium
GGCTTCTTCGAGTGCCATCTGCCCGGCGCGCGACCCTGGCGAGGTTTCCAGTGCCAGGCGCAACGCCGGGATGGCCTCGGCCGGGCTGGATTCGGACAGCAGGATAGCGGCGTGCAGCCGCTCATTCCATTCGTAGCGGTAATACCGGCGGCAATAGTGTTCGAACGTGAACGTGCCCTCGTCCAGCACGGGGTAACGGTGGCCGGGCAGCGGCGCCGCCATGTCGAAATGACGTAGGACGGCGGGATGGATGGGCATCGCACCGGGCGCGAAGTTCGCTTCCATCACCGCGTCCACGCGCTCTTTCGCCACGCCCATGCGGCCGAACACGGCGGCGGCGATATGGCGGAACAGCGGCAGCCGCAGCCTCTCAATGGTCGCGAACAGGTTCTGTGTGCGGAACTCGGCGCGCACATAGCGCGCCAGATCGAAACCTGCCCGCGCGTCCAGTGCCGCCAGGCCGGCAAGGCTTGCCTCCAGCCGCGCATCCAGCCCGGCTTCCTTGGCCACGTCCAATGTTAAATAGCGCGCCACCGCCTCGTCTTCCGAAACGCCCTGCGCCAGCATGTCATCGAGAAAGCTGTCGCCGAAATCCGCCGGGTATGGGCCGCCTGGCACTGCATCCGTGCCGCGGTTGCGCGGATGCGGCCGCCCGGCGAACGGCCACAGGAAGTCAGCGCGGACTACCGGCACGGCGATCGACTGCGCATTGCCCGGAATCAGATAATCAGCGACGCTGGGACCAGCCGCCGTCAGGTCGGTCACCACCACGTCGCCGGCCGCGATCACCCGATGCGCGGCCTCTCGGCTCAACGCCTCGGCGCCGATGAAAAACACGTCCTCGTCCGTGTCCGCGGCGATGTCCAGCCGATAGGCCTTGGCGAGCGCCTTCGCCTGGATGCCACCGGCAAAGACTACTCGTCTGCTCATACCGTTCCCCATGGCGCTTTAAAGATTCTGGGGGCTTGTATGAAGAAAAGCAAGGCGAGGGCGCAGCCACAGGGACGTCACGCGGAGCCCGCCGTGCTGGACGGGCCTCCGCCGCGCCCCGCCTGTCCGATTGCGTCAGACGGTTTGTGTGGCGGCTTCAACGCCGATCGCCTGCGCCAGCCGTTCAAGGCGGCGCGTAACACTTTCGCCCGCGAACACGCCGCTTCCGTGCGTCAGCAGCAGCACCAGCCGCCCTGGCTCGTGCACCAGGGACGTGCCACCCAGCAATGCCGCCGTCCCGCCGGACAACGTATAGGCAAGCCGCAGCGCCGTTCCCAGGATTTCCGCCCGGCGCAGCGTGCTCATGTCCAGCAGTGTCCGCGCGGCATTCAGATACGCCATTTCAGGCTCCGCCTCGTATCGCAACGCGATCGTCAGCGCGA
Organism: uncultured Acetobacteraceae bacterium; assembly: GCA_964658235.1. Classification (GTDB taxonomy): domain Bacteria; phylum Pseudomonadota; class Alphaproteobacteria; order Acetobacterales; family Acetobacteraceae; genus BOG-908. The sequence continues at coordinate 1,374 of CAZZYR010000095.1, forward strand.
GGAACGCGCGGGCCCGATGGTCCAACGCGATCCCCGGCTGGCGCAGCACCCGCAGAAACGCCATCTCGGACCGATATTCCGGATGATCCTGGCTGCCGATGTCGCTCATCCAGCAGGCCGCCTCGCGTAACCGCGCATCCTCCGTCGTCTCACCGGCAAACAGCGCCCGCGTCCATACGGCCAGCGCCGGCGGCAGCGCCGCATCGCGCCCGAACCGCGCGCCCAGATCCGCCGAGCCCGCCAGCACCGGATCCGCTTCCTGTCCACCCGCCTCCGCCACATGCTGCATATACCAGCCCTCGCGCAGCCCGTTGGCGGAGAACACCACACGCCGCGCGTCGGTCGCCCGCAGCAGCCGCCGCAATACCACCGCGGCAAAGGGCATGTCGTCCACCCGGCGGCGGGATACGCCAGGCAGCCGCTCAAGCGCCCGCCGGCTGGCGCTACCGATTACGCCGGCCAGATCGCGCGCCTCTTCGCGCCCGATCGTATAGTGGTGCACGATGGCTAGCGGGTAAGCGGTCTGTTCCATATGGATCCGCGCCAGCGCCCGCCATGCGCCGCCGACCAGATATAAATCGCGTCCCGCCCCCTGCTCCAGCCAGCTGACACCGGCCAGTTCGTCCTCGGCGATCGCCCGCGCCCGTATCACGTCGCCGCCCGCCCGGTCGGACAGCCGCAGCACACCCAGTTTCAGGGTCAGCGCAGTCCGCATCTCCCCGGCCGAAAGCTGTACAACCTCCAGTGAGCCCCCACCGATATCGGCCAGGATGCCGTCGGCGGCCGGAATGCCGCACAGCAGCCCAGCGGCCGACAGCCCCGCCTCCTGTTGCCCGCTCAGCACCCGCAAGGTCACATCCGGCACGCTCTCCTGCAGCCGCGCCATGAAAGCCGCGCCGTTGCTGGCGTCGCGCACCGCTGCCGTGGCCAGCGCCTCGAACGGCGCCGCCCGCATCGCGCGCGCGATCGCCGCGTAGCGCGCCATCACGGTGATGGCCTGCTCCACCCCCTCCTCGTTCAGCCGTCCGGTCTGCTGGAGCCCGCGGCCAAGCCGCAGAACCGCCTTTTCATTGAAAATGGCCGTTGGGTTGCGGCCCCGCCCCTCGAAGATGACGAGGCGGACGGAGTTTGACCCGAGGTCAACCACGGCGGAGCGGGGCAGGTCTGATGGCGCGGACGGAGACATGGGTGGCTCCCTACACCAGCACGCTCGATTTGCGAGCCTGCAAGGAAGCAAGCAGTTCTTTTTTGAAACAAGAAGTCTTCCTTCCTTTACCCTAACGCCCACGCCAATATGGCCTTCTGCGCGTGCAGCCGGTTGCCTGCCTCGTCCCACACAACGGACTGCGGCCCGTCCAGCACGTCGGCCGTGACCTCCTCACCGCGATGCGCGGGCAGGCAGTGCAGGAACACCGCGTCCGGCTGTGCCAGCGCCATTACGGCCGCGTTCACCTGGAATGGCGCCAGAGGGGCAACGCCACGCCCTGGATCATCGGCCATACTCACCCAGCAATCCGTGACCACCGCGCGCGCGTTGCGCACCGCGTCCGCGGGATCGCGCATCAGGCTGACATCGCCGCCCTCGCGGTGCGCCCAGTCCAGCAAATAGCCGGGGATGTCGCAGCCTTCAGGGCACGCCAGCCGGAGCGCGAAGCCAAACCGCACCGCTGCCTGCACCCAGGTGCGCGCCACGTTGTTGCCGTCCCCGCACCAGGCTACCACCTGCCCCGCGATCGGCCCGCGATGCTCCTCGAACGTCAGGATGTCCGCCATCAACTGGCAGGGATGGCTCGCTTCCGTCAGCCCGTTGATCACCGGAACGGTCGCGTATTTCGCCAGCTCCTCCAGCTTGCTCACCTTGTCCGTGCGCAGCATGATCGCATCAACGTAGCGTGACAAAACCCGCGCGGTGTCCGCGATTGTTTCGCCGCGTCCCAGCTGCATGTCGCGGTCCGACAGCACCGTGCAGTGGCCGCCGAGCTGGCGCATCGCCACCTCGAAGCTCACCCGTGTCCGCGTGCTCGGCCGTTCGAACAGCAGCGCCAGCGTCTTGCCCGCCAATTTCGGCGGCGGCGGCGCCCCCCGCTTGTAGGACGATGCGGTGTCAAGAATACCGCGCAAGGTCTCGCGGTCGAAGTCGGCCAGCTCCAGGAAATGGCGCGGCTTGCTGCCAGCGCTCACGACGCGGCGGCCAGCGCCGGGCGTGACACACCCGCCGTCAGTGCCTGCGCTGCCTCGCCCAATTTTTCCAGACCCGCCGAAATGTCCGCGTCCGTCACCACCAGCGGCGGCACCAGGCGCAGCACGTTCTCGCCGGCGGCCACGCTCAGCAGCCCCTCGGCCACGCAGGCCTTCTGCACCTCCGTGTTGGGCATCACGCAGTGCAGCCCCAGCATCAGCCCCTGCCCACGCACGCCGGCAAACACCGCCGGCCAGTTCGCCACCAGCTGGCGCAACCCGGCCTGCAGGAGCGCCCCGTGCGCCCGCACGCCGTCCAGGAACCCATCCGCCAGGATCACGTCCAGCACCGCGTTCGCCGCGGCCGCGGCCAGCGGATTGCCGCCGAACGTGGTGCCATGGCTGCCCGGTGTCAGATGCCGGGCGACCGCCTCTTTCGCCAGGATAGCGCCCATCGGAAATCCGCCGGCAATCCCCTTCGCCGCACTCAGCACATCCGGCTCAATCCCCGCCTGCTGATAAGCGAACAGCGTGCCGGTGCGACCCATCCCGCACTGCACCTCGTCCAGCGCCAGCAGCAGCCCCCATTCGTCGCAGGCAGCCCGGAGGTCACGCAGGAAGTCCGGGCCGGCAACGCGCACGCCGCCCTCACCCTGAATCGGTTCCACCAGGATGCCGGCCGTTTGCGGCGTGATGGCGTCCCGCATTGCATTCATGTTGCCGAACGGCACGTGGTCGAACCCGTCCACCGGCGGCCCGAATCCCTCCAGGTATTTCGCGTTTCCGGTGGCCGACAGCATTGCCAGCGTGCGCCCGTGAAACGCGCCTGAGAAACAGATCATCCGGGTGCGTTCCGGCCGTCCCGTGGCCGCCATCGCGCGGCGCACCATCTTGACCATGCCTTCGTTGGCTTCCGCGCCGGAATTGCAGAAGAACACGCTGTCCGCGAACGTGGCCGCCACCAGCCG
>CAZZYR010000095.1:4529-7719 GCA_964658235.1 uncultured Acetobacteraceae bacterium
GGACACGTGCATCACGCGCGCCGCCTGTGCGGCGATGGCCGCCACCAGATGCGGATGGCCGTGGCCAAGGCTGCTCGTGGCGATCCCGGCGCCGAAATCCAGATAGCGGTGGCCGTCCGCGGTCACCAGCCAGGCGCCCTCCCCGTGGTCGAACGCCAAATCCGCGCGGGCATAGGTGGGCATCAACGCAGGGATCATCGTGGAACCGGGCTCTCCATCAACGGCAGCCGCCATGCCGGCGCCGGCGCCCGGTCAATGGCGGCGGTGCACCAAAGACCTCATGATCCGGCCCGCTCACCGGCAAGTCAAATCGGCGGCGGACCGGCTATCCCCCGGCTGGCACCGGCGCCACCACAGGCGGGGGCGTAACAGCCCCCGGCCCGCGCCCCATGCCGGTCACAATGTAGACCCAAACGTAGCTCGCCACGCCCACCACCACGTTCGAGACGCAAATCCCCAGCAGCACGCCGCGCATGCCCAGCAGCTGACCGCCCAGCCAGGCGACCGGGACGTTCACCACCAATGTGCGCGCCACGGACACGCAGACCGCCGCGAGCGGCCGGTTCAGTCCGTTGAACGCCGCGTTCGCGATCGCGATCATACCAGCCGGCCCATAGCTCAGCGGCACCACCGCCAGGAACAGCGTGGCGGAAGCCAGCACTGCCGGATCCTGCGTGAAGCGGCTGGCGATCCAGGCCCTGCCCAGAAACAATCCCGCAGCCAGGATCACCCCAAGCCCGGCACAGAACCACGCCGTCACGCGCATGGCCTCGCGCACCCTATCGGTGCGGCCCGCCCCCGCATTCTGCCCGGCAAACGGGTTCATCACCGCCGACAGCGCGAAGAACAACACCATGGCGACGGACTCTACCCGGCTTCCCAGGCCGAAGCCTGCAACCGCCGCATGCCCATACGGCGCCAGAAGGCGTGTGATCACGCCCGCAGCCACCGGGATCACCGTGTTCGTCGCCGCTGCGGGCAAACCCACACGCAGGATACGCCGTGAGGACCCCAGGAATTCGCCAAGCTGCAATTGCTCGAACGACAGCATCTCCAGCTGCCGCAGCCGCCAGATGGTCGCACCTAGGAGCGGCACCCAGGCGATAAGGCTGGCCACAGGCGCGCCGATCAGCCCCAGCCCGGCAAAGCCGAAGCCGCCCAGGATGGCCACCGGCGCCACCGCCAGGTTCAGCGCGGAGGACGCCACCAGCGCGGTGCCCTGGAAACCCGCGTCCCCCGCCGCGCGCGCGGCGCTCAGCCCCACCTGCGCCACAAGGACCAGGACCGCGCTGGGAAACCAGACGCGCAGGTATTCCGCGATGGCGGGTGCCAGGTCCGGCCCAGCGCCAAGCAGGCGCGCCAGCTTTTGCGCGCCCAGAATGCCGGCCACCGCAAAGGTAATCCCCACCAACGCCGTCAGTATCAGCGCGTCGGCAACCAGCCGCGGCACGCCTTCCTCCTTCGCCCCAAGCGCACGGGCAATGACCGAGGAGGTCCCGGCGCCCAGCCCGATACTGACGCTGAGTACGACCATGGTAACGGGGAAGGCAAAACTGATAGCGGCCAGCGCGTTCGGGCCGAGCTGGCCGACGAACCAGGCTTCGGCGAGGCGGTATCCAAGCAAAGCGAGCACGCCCCAGGCGACGGGGATGGTGAGGCGGATGAGCTGGCGCGCGACCGGGCCTTCGGTCATCTCGCGGCGTGGATTGGGGGGCATGGGGGGGATATAAGGCAAGCGCTTCTTTTTGAAAAAAGAAGCAAAAACTTTCGTCCATTCGGCGCGCGTTCGGGCGGCAGTTTTTTGCAAAAGGGAACTGCTTGGCTTAACCCCCTTTGCTTGATGGCTCTTATCGAAACCCTCCGGCTTGTGCTGGCGAAGCCGCACAGAGCAGGCACCCCCTTTATTGCCGCGGGTGGCGCGGTCGCGCTGGCTGGTCTGTTCATCGGCTATGGGGTGTTCTGGATCGGCGCTGCCTTCACTCTGTTCTGCCTGTATTTCTTCAGAGACCCGGAGCGGACGCCGCCCCCGCGGCCCCATCTGGTGCTGTCCGCGGCGGATGGACGCGTCACATCCGTGCAGCTTGCAATACCGCCAGCGGAGCTGGGCCTGGGCACCGAGCCGCGCTGGCGCGTGGCGACCTTCCTCTCCATCCTCAACGTCCATGTGAACCGCGCCCCCGTGGCCGGAACCGTGGCCGCCATCGCCTATCACAAGGGGCAGTTCCTCAATGCCAGCCTGGACAAGGCCAGCGAGCTGAATGAGCGCAACGCCCTCTCCATCACCCTGCCGGACGGCCGAACCCTGGCCGTGGTGCAGATCGCCGGCCTGGTAGCGCGCCGCATCCTGTGCGACGTGCGCGCCGGCGATGCGCTGCTGGCGGGCGACCGCTTCGGCATCATACGCTTTGGCAGCCGCACGGACATCTATCTGCCGCCGGGCGTGGCGCCGCTGGTGGCAGTGGGCCAGACGATGATCGGCGGCGAAACCGTGATTGCGGACCTGGCCTGAGATGGACCAGGCGCCGCCCCGCATCAGCCGCCGCCGCCTGCGCCGCCGCCCGCGCTACAATGGCCCATCCTTTAACCGGATGATGCCCAACCTGCTGACGCTGCTGGGATTATGCGCGGGCCTGACCTCCATCCGCTACGCGCTGGACGCCCGCTGGCAGGCCGCCGCCCTGGCCATCGTCGTGGCCGCGGTGATCGATGGGCTGGACGGGCGGCTGGCGCGCCTGCTCAAGGCCACCTCCCGCTTCGGCGCGGAGTTCGACAGCCTGTCCGATTTCTGCAGCTTCGGCGTGGCGCCCTCCATCATCCTCTATATCTGGTCCCTGCATGGGGCGAACCGCTTCGCCTTCATGCCCTGCCTGATGTTCACCGTGTGCATGGCGCTCCGGCTGGCGCGCTTCAACGCGGCGTTGGACACCGCTCCCAAGCCGGCCTACGCGCAAAGCTTCTTCACCGGCGTGCCAGCCCCGGCCGGCGCGGGCGTGGTGCTGCTGCCGCTGTTCCTGTGGCTGGAGGCGGTGGAGCAGGGCTGGGTGCGCATGGCGGACGCCGCGCAATATCCTGGGTTCGTCGCCGTCATGCTGATCGGCACCTCGCTGCTGCTGGTGTCCTCGTTGCCGGTCTGGAGTTTTAAGAACTTCAAGGTGCCGGCGGAGTATGTGCTGTTCCTGCTGTTGGGGAC
>CAZZYR010000096.1:0-1828 GCA_964658235.1 uncultured Acetobacteraceae bacterium
AAGCCGGTGGCGGCGAATTGGAGGACTTGCTGGCGGGTTTCATCGGCGAGGTCGTCGGCGGTGCCGCAGATGGTGAAGGCGATGAGATGGGGGAGGTGGCTGACGATGGCCAGCACGCGGTCGTGGTGGGCGGGTTCCATCGTCTGGGTCTGGCTGCCCATGGCCTGCCAGAAGGCTTCCATCTTCGCGACACTTACGGTGTCTGTGCCTGGTGGCGGAGTAAGGAGACACCAGCGGCCTTCGAAGAGCGTCGCAAAACCGGCATCGGGGCCGGAATGTTCGGTGCCGGCCAGCGGGTGGGCGGGCACGAAATGGATGCCGGCGGGGACCAGGGGACCGACGTCGCGGATGACAGACTGCTTGGTGCTGCCGACATCGGACAGGATGGCGCCTGGGGCCAGATGCGGGGCGATGGCGGCGGCGAGATCCGCATAGGCGCCGACGGGCGCGCAAAGGATGACGCAGTCAGCGCCGACGACGGCGCGGGCGGGATAGAGTTCCACCCGATCCGCGAAACCGAGTTCCGTGATGCGGTCGCAGCTGGCCTGGGTGCGGGCGTTGGCGACGATCTCGCCGGCCAGGCCGTGGGCGCGGGCGGCGCGGGCGATGGAGCTGCCGATCAGGCCGCAGCCGATCAGGGCCAGGCGCTGGAACAGGGGTTCGGTCATGTGTGGAGGCGGGGGTTGGCGGCAGCGAAGGCGGTGAGTGCCTCACTGACCAGATCGTTTTCCTCGGTCAGGCCGATGGTGATGCGCAGGTGGCCCGGCAGGCCGTAGCCCGCCACTTTCCGCACGATCAGGCCGCGGGCGCGCAGATGCGCGTCGGCCGCTTCGGCGCGCGCTGGCGTACCGAAATCGGCCAGGATGAAATTGGTCTCGCTGGGCGTGACGGGGATGCCGGCGTCGTGCAGCGTCTTGGTCAGACGGGCGCGCTCGGCGTTGTTGTGGGTGCGCGATGTCTCCACCCAGCCTGGGGCGGCGAGTGCGGCGATGCCGGCGTCATGCGCGGCGAGCGAGACGTTGAAGGGGGAGCGGACGCGGTTGAGGTTCTCCACGATCGCGGGCGGGCCGTAGGCCCAGCCGAGGCGCAGGCCGCCCAGGCCGAACATCTTGCTGAAAGTGCGGGTCATAACCGTGTTGTCGCCGGCATCGGCTAGGGCGGCACCGGGGTCGTAATCCGGGCGGGCGACGTATTCGGCGTAAGCGGCGTCCAGCACCAGAAGCACGTCCGGCGGCAAGCCGCGGCGCAGGCGCTGGGTTTCCTCGGTGGGAATGAAGGTGCCGGTGGGGTTGTTGGGGTTGGCGATGAACACCATGCGGGTGGCCGGCGTGATTGCGGCCAGGATGGCGTCCACGTCCGTGGTCAGATTGCGCTCGGCCACCTTGACGACCCGGCTGCCGGCGAGCCGGCCGGCAATCTCGTAGATCGAAAAGCCGTGTGCCGTCATGATCAGTTCGGAGGGCGTGCCGTCGGCCAGCGGACCACCATATATATGGCAGAGGAGAAACAGCAGGTCGTCCGAGCCGGCGCCGCAGACGATGCGGGCGGGGTCCAGACCGAACCGCGTGCCGATGGCATGGCGCAACGCGGTGGCGCCGCCATCGGGATAGCGGTGGAGATTGGCGTGCACGGCGGCCACGGCTTCGGCCACGCCTGGCGGGGGGCCGAACGCGCCTTCGTTGGAGGAGAGTTTGATGATGCGGTTGATGCCGGGCAACTGGGCCACGCCTGGGGTGTAGGGGTGGATGTCCTGGATCTCGGGGCGCGGGCGGAGGGTCATGGCGGGTTGTTACTGACTTGGCGAAACGCGGGCAAATTTAGGCAAGGG
>CAZZYR010000096.1:1838-7689 GCA_964658235.1 uncultured Acetobacteraceae bacterium
CAAAAACTTTTGCGAATGGGGGTTTCGTGGATCCTGAGGACATACTGGGCGTGGCGGCTGGTTGGGCGGAAGCGGGCGAGGACGTGGCGCTGGCGACGGTTGTGCAATGCTGGGGGAGCGCGCCGCGGCCGGTGGGGAGCAGGATGGCGGTCACGCTCGGCGGGCGGATCGCGGGTTCGGTCAGCGGCGGCTGCGTGGAGGCGGCGGTGGCGGAAGCGGCACAGGACACGCTGCGCGGCGGCGCGCCGCAACTGCTGACGTTCGGTGTGACTGACGCGCGCGCCTGGGAGGTGGGTTTGCCCTGCGGGGGCAAGCTGTCCGTGTTCGTGGAGCGCTTGGGCACCGCATGACGCCCGCAACGCTAGCCGCCTTGGTTGCCGTGCGCGCGGCCGGCCGGTCCGTGGTGCTGGCCACGCGGCTTGCCGATGGCGCGCAGCTTCTGTTGCCGAATGCGGACGCACCGGACGCCGTCCAGGAGGCGGGGGAGCGGGCGCTGCGCACGGGGGCAAGCTCGGTGGTGGAGACCGGGGCAGAGAGCTGGTTCCTGCACGTGCATACGCCGCCGGCCCGGCTGCTGGTGGTCGGGGCGGTTCATATCGCGCAGGCATTGGCGCCGATGGCGGCCGTGCTGGGGCTGGCCATGACGCTGATCGACCCGAGGCCGGCATTCAACAGCACGGACAGATTTGCGGGTGTGACCCAGCTTCTGGAGTGGCCGGACGTGGCGATGCGATCCTTGGCGCTGGATTCCCAGACGGCCGTGGTGGTGCTGGCGCATGATCCGAAGCTGGATGATCCGGCGCTGGATGCCGCCTTGCGCAGCCCCGCCTTCTACATCGGCGCGCTGGGGTCAAGGCGGTCCCAGGCAGCGCGGATGGAGCGGCTGGCGGCGTTGGGACATGACCCGGACGCGCTCAAGCGGGTGCGCGGACCGGTGGGTCTTGCCTTGGGCGCGGTGACGGCGCCGGAGATCGCGCTGAGTATCCTGGCGGATATCGTGGCGGTCCGGCGGGGGGCGGCGCTGGCCCAGCGTGGCTGATGGCCCTTACGTGGTGGCGCTCGTGCTGGCGGCCGGCGCGTCCTCCCGCATGGCGCCGCGCAACAAGCTGCTGCTGCGCGACGCGACGGGGCTGACGATGGTGGGGCGCGTGGTGCGCGCTTGCTGCGCCAGCAGGGCGAGCGAGATATTGGTGGTGACCGGGCATGACGCGCCGGCCGTGGAGCGTTCCACGCGGAGCGCGGCGACGGGACGCGCACTGAATTTCGTCCACGCGGAAGATCATGCGCTGGGCATGTCGGCCAGCTTGCGCGCCGGCCTGGCGGGCCTGCCGGGCCACGCAGATGCGGCGCTGATTTGCCTCGGGGACATGCCTTTGGTGAGCAAGCTGGTCATTGACCGGCTGATAGCCGCCTACGACGCCGCGGCTGGCAGGGTCATTGTGGCGCCGACATTCGGCGGCCGGCGCGGCAATCCGGTGCTGTGGGACAGGCGGTTCTTCCCCGAAATAGCCGGTTTGCGCGGAGACGCGGGGGCGCGGGGGCTACTGGCGGCGCACGAGGCCCATCTTGTGGAGGTCAAGGTGGAAGATGACGGGGTTCTGCTCGACTTCGACACGCCTGCTTCACTCCTGACCGGTTTCGACCGGCAAGCGGGATGACATGCAAGGCTTGCCGACCGGCCGGTGTTCTTACGCGGCGTGCCTGCCCACCCCATCTCTGCTCGGATGACCGAGCCGGCTTCCCCGATTCAGATAGGCACGGCGCGCGACGGAACGCTGACGTATTTCGTTGACCTGGCGCCAGGAGAATTGCCGGCGGTGCGCCTGCGGGATCTGCTGGCGGCGTGGGAGCTGGCGCGCGACGCGGCGCAGCGCGCGGCCTGGAGCACGGCGCGGGCATTCCGCTTCCGCAGGAATGACGGCGGTTGGACAGATCTGGCTCTGCAAGATCCGGACGCCCAATGCTGGGCCGGCGCGGTCGACCGTCAGATGGGATTGCAGACGGGTTATGGCCTGTCCGTTTGCCTGCGTCTGCTGGCATTGGTGGATTTGCTAGCGCGCGCGGACTGGACAGCGCGGCTGGTCTCGCTCAACCGGCAGGGGGCGGACGTGCATCCATCGCTGCTGAGGCTTGCGGCGGAGGCGAAGCTGACGGATGACGCACGCTTCGATGAGCCGGGCCTGCGCACGCGTTTGCAGACTATCCCCGGATCCCCTCTTTTCGCAGCAGGAGCCGCAAAGCCATGAACGCCACCGCAGCAACGCGGCGCATGCCCAGCGCGGGTTTAGGGGGCTTGGCACTCTGCGCCGTGCTCCTTGCCGGCTGCGGATTTTCGCCGCCGCAATCGGCCCAGGAACGCGAAGCGCTGAAAACCTGCCGCGGCGACGCGGACCGGGTGTACGATGCGCAAAACCGCTACCAGCTGTCCGAGCGCGACAGCCGGGACACGCCATTCTCCGGCGGCGGCCAGGTGGCATCCCCGTCCGACGGGCTGGCTGATCAGTATAGCCATGAGCGGATGGTGGAGAGGTGTCTCCATGATGGCGGGAGCACGGGCGAGACGGCGCCTCCAGCTACGACCGCACCGGCAGCCGCCCCCGCCTCGGCCACTGCCCACACACCCTGACCTTAGCCAGACGTCACAAACAGAACTTCACACACTCAACCTGGGACGATCACCATGAGCCGCATCATCCGCACCGAACCAAGCGCCATCCTGTCGAAGGCCGTGGAATATCACGGGTTTGTCTATACGCAGGGGATGGTGACGCGCGATCCGTCGCTGGATATCTCCGGGCAAGTCAAGGACGTGCTGGCGCAGATCGATGCCGTGCTGGAAGCGCACGGGACCGACAACACACGCATCCTGCAGGCGCAGATCTGGTTGAAGGACATCAAGGACCGGGACGCGCTGAACGCGGTTTGGTCGGCCTGGCTGCCCGAGGGTCAGGCGCCAGCGCGGGCCGTTGTGCAGGCGGAGCTGGCAAATCCGCGTTGGCTTGTGGAGATCATGGTAACGACCTGTAAATAGTATGTCACTTTTATGTGACGAGCCGATAAAAACGTCACAGAAATCAGCCACAGCCACTCGCAACGATGATTCTTAGAGGTTTTAGGTTTTTTTACTTAAATTTGCCTGCTGTGCACACGTCATTTTCACCTATTAATGAGGTAAATCGCCGAGCCGTGATGTAAACGGTTGCCAGCCGTGCACACAGGTTGTTACCGAGTTTGTCATTGTAGTGACATTCGAGGGGCGAATATGTTCTCTGGCGACAAGAAAGCCTTCGCAACCAGCGCTTTGGTTGCATTGCTGGTCGCATGTGGAGCTAATCACGCGGAGGCGCGGACTGCCCGCCACCACTCTGGCCCGCATAGCCGTGTCGCCGGTGCCCACGTCCAGCGTGTCAATTACACGCGGTATGCAGGTGCGCGCGTCATCCAGTGCGTGGCCTTCGCGAAGCAGGATGCCGGAATCGATATCTCCGGCAATGCGCGGGATTGGTGGGGCAACGCGGCCGGCATTTATGAGCGCGGATCGCGCCCGGAGAATGGCAGCGTGCTGAGTTTCCGCGCCAATGGCCGAATGCCACTGGGCCACGTGGCCGTGGTTTCAGGCGTGACGGATGGGCGCACGATCATGATTGATCAGTCTCACTGGGGCAGCCGCGGCATCACGCGCGCTATCGAAGTTAAAGACGTCTCCGAGAATAACGATTGGAGCGCGGTTCGCGTTGAGCTTGGCCACGGCGGCGGCTTCGGGAGCATCTATCCCACGCACGGCTTCATCTATCCGCGCCCCGATCACGGTAGCTTGCAGGTCAACCTGACGCATACGCCGATGCCAAACCTTGATCCCGCACCCGCCGACCTACGCGGCGCGCACACGCGCCATAGTGCGGACACTGAAATTGCCGAGAGCACGTCGCCGTCCCGGCCGCTGGATCTTTCAGTGTCCGGCCTGTCCTTTGACGCGCCCAACCGCGCGCTCAGGTAGGATGTGAGGACCGGGGTGCGGCCCCGATCCTCACGCTTCGTTTGCTGCGGATGGTGCGTTAAAAGTTTGCCACGCGCCGGCCGAAGATCGCGTGGTAGATCACGAGGACGGCGATGGCGCCGATGACGGCCACAAACATGCTGTAGATGTTCAGGCCGGTTACGGGCGCCGCGCCGAACGTGGTGAACAGCCAGCCGCCGACCATCGAGCCGACAATGCCCAGCACGATATCCATCAGAATGCCGGCGCCGCTGTGGTTAACGATCTTGCTGGCGATGAAGCCAGCGATGAGCCCGAGAATCAGCCAAGCCAGAATGGACATAAAAAGCTCCTGAAGCAGGGAAGATGTATCAGGAACGGCACTGCCCAGCTTGGGTTGCCGGCCATCACCAGAACATTCCGCATCCGGCTTCAGAGCGTCTCCGCAGCGTGGCTGTACCGCTTCATAAAAGCTGCTGCCGCATTGAGCGATGCGCGCGCTTCCGGCACGAATTGCGCAAGCTGCCAGACATGCGGAACCACGGGCCAGATACGCAGCTCCGTTTCGATCCTGGCGGCACGGGCATGTTCGGCCAGTCTTACGCTGTCATCGCGCAGGAGCTCGCGGTCGCCGGCATGGATCAGCATCGGCGGCAGGCCGGTCAGGTCTGCATAATGCGGTGACGCGAGCGGATTGGTGGCTGGCGTTCCGGCCAAGTAGGTGGCACCCCCTTCCGCCAGCCCAGGCGCCCAGAACATGGCGTCCCGCTTGGCGTTGCTCACCACCGATTCACCAGTAGCCGCAAGGTCCGTCCAGGGGGAGAACAGCGCGGCTGCCGCGGGCATGGCAGATGTGCGGTCCCGCAACGTCAGCATGAGCGCCAGGCTCAGCCCCCCGCCAGCTGAATCCCCTGCCACGCTGATGGCGTCTGCCTGATATCCGAGCGCCAGCAGGCCGTGCCAGGCAGCGGTAGCGTCCTCGATGGCGGCTGGGAACGGATGTTCGGGCGCCAGACGGTAATCCGGGACGAAGACCGCGAAGCCGCGCTTCGCGAAGCCGCCTGTGATGGACCTGTGCGTGCGTGGCGAGCAGGCGAAGTATCCGCCGCCATGCAAATAGAGCAGCGTGGCCACTGGCTCGCTGCCAGGCGCGCGCGCCCATTCCCCCGCAATGCCGCCGACCGTTGCGGGCGTGAAGGTGACACCTGCCGGAGCGGGCAAGGAGCCGGTTTCCAGGGCGCGGCGCACCGTCGCGATGTCCGTGACGCCGCGCAACTTCCGTTTGATCTGCGTGCGTATGATGAGGTCCAGGAGGTGCGCCTGAAGGCTCGCCATCTTAGGCGCCCTTTCCGGGCGAAGTGGGCCGGGCGACGTTGCTCGTCTGGCGGCTGATGTATTTCCAGTAGGTGACCGGGAACAAGCGTTGCAGGCGTTCGGCCAAGCGGGCGTCGCTGCCGATGAGCAGGCGCTTGGCCCGCTGTTCGATGGCGCGCGCAATCTGCTCGGCGGCATCCTCCGGCGCAGTTCGCAGCAGCTTGTTGAACTCCTGCATCTGCGCACGCGCGGCCACGGGATCGATGCCCTGCGGGATGCGCGCGCTGTTGGCGATCTGGGTGCGGATGCCGCCCGGATGCACCACGGTCAGCGAGACGCTGGTGCCATCCAGCTCATGGCGCAGGGATTCGGAAAAGCCCCGCAAGGCAAACTTGGCGGCGCAATAGGCGGCCTGGCCGGGCGGCGCGATGATGCCGAACAGGCTGGAGACGTTGACGATATGCGCGGCCGGCTCGCGCGTCAGGACATACATGAACGCCTTCGTCAGCCGCACCGGCGCCCAGAAGTTGATGTCGAACAGCCATTCGAAATCGGCCATCG
>CAZZYR010000097.1:0-7683 GCA_964658235.1 uncultured Acetobacteraceae bacterium
AACCTGCCAGGAACCCCGCATGCCCTTCTTCGAAACCCAGGACGGTACCCACATCCACTACAACGACTGGGGCACCGGACAGCCCGTCATCCTCATCCACGGCTGGCCGCTCAATGCGGACATGTGGGAATACCAGTCGGTCCACCTCGCCAACCACGGCCACCGCGTCATCACCTACGACCGCCGCGGCTTCGGCCGCTCCGGCCAGCCCTGGTCCGGCTACGACTACGACACGCTCGCTTCCGACCTGAACACCCTTATCGAAAAGCTGGACCTCCACGCCGCCACCCTTGTCGGCTTTTCCATGGGCGGCGGTGAAGTCGCCCGCTACATCGGCCGCTACGGCACCGCCCGCATCGCCCGCGTCGCCTTCATCGCCGCAGTCACCCCCTACCTTCTCAAAGGCCCCACCAACGAAGACGGCGTGGACCGCAGCGTCTTCGACCAGATGGTGGACGGCCTGCAAAATGACCGCCCTGGCTTTCTCGCCCCCTTCGGCAAGGCCTTCTTCGGCGCCGGCATGCTGAACTTCTCCGTCAGCTCCGAAATCCTCCAATGGGCTTCCCAAATGGCGCTGATGGCCTCCCCCAAAGCCACCATCGACTGCGTGCGCGCCTTCTCCGAGACCGACTTCCGCGCCGACCTGGCCAAGATTACGATCCCCGCCCTGATCGTCCACGGCGACGCGGATGCCACCGTGCCGCTCGCCGCCTCCGCCGAAAAAACCGCGCAGCTCGTGCCGCATGCGGAGCTGAAGATCTACGGTGGTGCCCCGCACGCGCTGACATACACTGAGCGCGATCGGCTGAATGCGGATCTGCTGGAGTTCCTAGGCAGGTAAGGACGATTTCTTTTTTGAAAAAAAAGAACCAATAAACTTCTGTTTGGTTGAACCTGAGGCCAGCAACGGGTCGGATCCAACCCGCAAAAGTTTTTTGCTTCTTTTTTTCAAAAAAGAAGGCCTTTCTTTCGTATCACGCGGCAACGGCGCGAGCCACCGCGGCAAGAAGGGTCCGTGGATCGTAAGGCTTGGAGACGTGGTCGTTCATGCCGGCCTTGCAGCACGCCTCGATCTGGTCGGAGAAGGCCTGTGCCGTCAGGCCGATGATCGGCACCTGGGCCATGGGGGAGGCCATGGCACGTATCCGGCGGGTGGCTTCCAGCCCGTCCATGTTCGGCATGCGCACGTCCATCAAGACGGCATCGTAATGTCCGGCCGCGATGGCTTCCAGCGCTTCGGCACCGCTGCTCGCGCGGGTGACGCAATACTGAGCGGCCGTCAGGAATGCACTGGCGATTTCCAGATTGATTTCGATGTCATCCACCACCAGGATGTGGAGCGGGCGCGGCTGAACGGCAGCGTCAGGTTGCCGCCCGGTAACGTTTGGCGTCTCGGTCCGCGCGGCGCGCCTGTCCGGCAATTCGAGGATGAAAAGGCTGCCGCCACCCGGGTTGTCCGTGTAGCGGAGCGCGCCGCCGAGCAGCCGCGCGAGCTTGTAAGAGACTGCGAGGCCAAGCCCAGCGCCCTCGACCGCCTGTGTTGCCGAATCGGTGGACCGTTGGAACTCCTCGAACAAGCCGGCGCGTTGCTCGGCTTGGATGCCGGGGCCAGTGTCGGCCACCTCGATGCGCCAGGTCATGGCATCGGATAGCCGCACACGCACCGATACGCTGCCGCTCACCGTAAATTTGACCGCATTGCCGAGCAGGTTGACAAGAATCTGGCGTAATCTTGTTGGATCGGTCAGCACAAGCTCGGACGCGTCCGGCGTCATGTCTAAATCGAGCGTGAGCGACTTGATCGCGGCAGCGGGACGAACGAGTTCGAGGCTTTCCGCCACGAGCGTGCCCAGCCGGGTTGCCGAGAGAGAGAGTTCCAAGTGCTCAGCCTCGATGGCAGAAAAATCGAGGATGCGGCTGAGCATATCGAGGAGGTGTGAGCCGGCTTTCAGCATGCTGCCGATACGGCTGTCCTGTGCCGGCGACAGCCCGCCTTCCAGGCGAAGCAGGTGCGCATAGCCGAGAATGCCGTTCAGTGGCGTGCGCAATTCGTGGCTCATGCCGGCCAGGAAACGTGATTTGGCGTCGTTCGCACGTTGCGCGGCATTGCGCGCGTGCGCCAGGTCCGTCACCAGCCGGCGCAATTCGGTCGTGTCCATGTTGATGCCACTCAGCCGCAACGGCCTCCCGTCCGCGCCGCGCGTCAGGCATCCGGCGGAACGGATGTGGCGGACGCTGCGGTCCGGCAGCGTCACAGTGTAGTCCGTCTGAAACGGCAAGCCGGAAACGACGCTCTCACGCCGCATGTTTTCGACCGAGGCGAGGGTGTCCGCATCAAGGGCACGTTCCCAAACGGCGCGCGGCGGCCCATCGCTGGGTTCGCAGCCGTACAGCCGATACATGCGCTCGTCCCAAGTCAGGGTGTCGTGGACGAGGTCCCACTCCCAGCTGCCAAAATTCGCGGTTTCCTGCGCCAGACGAAACCGCATCTGCGCGTCTTGCGGCATTTGCCTGTCGGCTGCGTTGCGAATGGCGTAACGGATCGTGCGGCCAAGAAATTTCGCGCTGAACCCGCCTTTCGGCAGGAAGCCGTTGGCGCCAGCCTCCTCGGCTTCACGGTCGAGGCGCGGGTCATCGAAACCGGTCAGGCAAAGAATCGGCCGCTCCACGCCCGCGGCGCGTGCCCGCTTGATCAAGTCGAGGCCATTATCGCCCGGCAAGCGGTAATCCACGAAGTAAATATCGTGCTCACCGCGGTTCATCAGGCGTGAACCTTCCACGGCAGCGGAAGCGTAATCGAGAACTGCGTCGACGAAGCCGCCTTCGGTCAACAGGTCCCGGAATTCGTCCCGGAATGCTGCCGAATCGTCAATGAGCAGGATACGCATAGGGGGCTCCGAGAGAATCGGGAACATTCCTTATCTACCAGACAAAAAAACCTGCTGATGTGTCGGGCACCGTGGCTGCCACCCATTTGAGTTTCCGGCACCAACCGAGTCCGTTCTTCGAAATGTCCGCTCTTCGCGCGCTCTCAACCCGGCGCTCCCAGCGCGGCCAGAATACCGGGATCGGGAAGCTTCGTGCCGCCGAACCAGAATTCGCCGAAGCGCCTGATCAACTCGATCATGTCATCGATGCATTCGGGCTTCGACAGATACGCGTTGATGCCTTGCGCATAGGCCTGGGCGATCTGCTTCGGATCGGTGGACGTCGACAAAACGATGACGGGGAGAATGCGGAGTGTCGGATCGGCGCGAAGCATCCTCAAGGCGGCCATGCCGTTCATGCGCGGCATGTTGAGGTCCATGAGGATCAACGCGGGTGTCGGAGACAAGGCCGCGTCGGCGTAGGCATTGCGTCGTCCCAGATAGTCGAGAAGCTCTTCGCCGTTGCCCACGAACAGCAACTCCACATTGAAGTTCAATTCGTCGAACGCTTCCCGCAGCAGCATTCTGTCGATCTGGCTGTCTTCCGCCACAAGCAGGGCCAGCGGCGGTGCCGGCTCGACGGGGGATATGATCATGGAAGGGAGGCCTGATCTGGAGGGAGCAGTTGCACCGGCAAGGTGACGCAAAAGTCGGATCCTTCGCCCAGCCGGCTGGTCGCCGTAATGGTCCCGCCGTGGCGTTCGATAACCTTGCGGCAGATCGCCAGGCCCAGGCCGCTGCCGTCGTAATCCTCGGCGCTGTGCAGGCGCTCGAACGGCTTGAAGATCCGTTCGCTATGGCGCTCGTCGAAGCCTATGCCGTTATCCCTGAAGTGCCACGTGAGCGGCGCCGCAGCCTCCGGCGCGGGCGGCGGCGCCGTGGCGGTGACGACTATCCGCAGCGCGCGGTCCGGGTGGCGATACTTGATCGCGTTGCCAATGAGATTCTGTATCGCCTGCCGCATCTGCGTGGCGTCACACATCAACACGGGCAACGGCCCGCACGCCACCGTCCCCCTGGCGTCGGTGAGCTGCCTTGAAAAATCATCGAGCACGGACGCGAGAAGCGCGCCAATATCCACCGGCGCCAATACCTTCGCCTCGCTTCCGATCCGGGCAAAGTCGGCCAGATGATCGATCAGGGCACGCAGGCGCTTGGATGAGGTCGATATGCCGTCGAACCAACGGTCGATCTTTTCAGCCGAATCGGTTTTGCGGGCAAAGGCCCGTTGCAGCAAAGAACCGAACACCTCGATCTGCCGAAGCGGCTCCTTCAGATCGTGCGAAGCGATATAAGCGAAAGATTCGAGTTCCTGGTTGCTGCGCACCAGCAACGTGTTCATGCGCTGGATTTCCGCCGAGCGGCGGACGACCACTTCCACCAGCGTGTCGCGGAGGCTGGTGGCGGCGGCAAGGTCGGTCTTGGACCACGGCTTGGACCGGCCGCGTACCTCTTGCGTCCACTTCTCGAAGGAGCGCCGGGGTGTCAGGCGTGCCTCGCCAGCGACGGTCTCCACCGGCTTGTCCGGGTTTCCGGCCCAACTGACTGTCTGCCGCATTTCGCCGCGAAACCAGACAATGCCGTTGCCGGCGGCCGTGCCGAGCGGCATGGCGAGGATCCCGGCCGCCTCGGCAATGCCGGCGGCTGGCGCGTAGTGGCTGGCGAAATGCTCGGTCACCAGTTGCTCCGCCGGAAGCTCCGGAGGCCCCCGCGCAGCGAGGAACTTCAACACGCCGCTCAGGGGTTCGGCCGGCGGGGTAGCCCCAAGCACCGTCACCACACCGTTGCAGTTCAGCGCCAGCCCGTCCGCGCCGACCAGACCGAGGAGCAGGCTGCTGTTGTTCATCAGCACGCTGCGGTTGTCCTCGCCCTCGGCGGCCTCGTTCAGCAGCATCCCTTCCAGGGACTTGACCGCCACGCTGCGTCTGGCGATCTCGACAGCTTCAACCAGGGCCAAGCGCGCCGCGGCAATCTGCGCCAGCAGCACGCAGGACTGGCGTATCTCCGGTGTCACGCGCCTGGGCGAAGGGTGGTGGCACGTAACCAGCCCCCATAACCGGCCGTCGCGCATGACCGATACCGACATCGCCGCCGCAACGCCCATGTTGCGCAGATAAAGGCAGTGCACGGGTGATACGCTGCGCAGCCCGACGTGACTCAGGTCGAGCGATGTCGGCACGCGGTGGAGCAGCGGCACCTTCTCGTAGTTCGAATCGGGGATCTGGCGCTCCGCATTGGTGGCATAGAGGGCCCTGGCCTGCACGGGAATGTCGGAAGCCGGAAAATGCAGGCCGAGATAGGACGGCATTTGCCCGTCCGAATCCTCGGCGATAACCTCGCCCGACCAATCCGGCGCAAACCGGTACATCAGGACGCGGCTGTAGCCCGTCAGGCGCCGCACGGCCTCTACGAGGCGTGATTGAGTGGTTGCCACGTCGTGCGCGCCCATCAGGCTCTGGCTTGCCTGTTGAAAGCGATCGAACTGCTGCAACGCCGCGACATCGGCGTCGGGCGGCAGCATTTCGGCTTCCAGCAGCACGCTGTCGGCAATTGCATGAACAATGCCGCGCCAGGCGAGGCTCGGGCTGGCGGACAAGCCCAGCCTCGCCAGACGAACCGGCTCGGCGGACGCCTGCGCCAAGGCCCTCTCGACGTCGCTGAACGATGCCGGGGCAAGAATACGAGACAATGGCACGTCAAGCAGAGCGGCCGCCGGCTGGCCGCAATACTTGCCCGCATTTGCGCTGACACTCGTCAGGCGGAGGTCACCGGCAGATGCCGCGAACAAGACGCCGTGCGGCTGGATCGCTCCAGGTTCATGGATCGGCTCGCGGTCGCAGGACGTCAAGTCAGGGTGTGTGTCGGCCAACAAACGGCGCCCAATCGCACAGTGTTGGAGCTGTGCTTAGGCCACACCTGTCAACAAAGCCTTGAAGCGCAGCGCACCGCGGGTTCGCGGCGGCCAGATGGTGCTTCAAGTAAAGCGAGCGCTCCTTTTTGAAGAAAGTCCAAAAGACTTTTTCAGTGCTGTTGCGGACTCAATGGACAAGTTTTTTTGCGTTTTTTCAAAAAAGAAGGCCTTGCCTTATTTAAGAAAATCCTCCACCGAAACCAAACTCCCGGCAGGCGCCTCCTCAAACGGCACATGCCCCAACCCAGGCAATGCCACCAGCCTGGCATGCGGAATCAACCTGAGATACGCCGCCGCATTGGCAAACGGAATCATTCCGTCCCGCTCCCCCCACAGCAGAAGCGTCGGCGCCTGGATCCGCCCCAGCAACTGCGTCGGATCCCGCAAAATAGTCTGTGACGTGCGCGCCAGTATCGCCCCGCGCACGCCAGGTGCCAGCATCATGTCCCGATACCGGGTCACCACCGCATCGGTCAGATGCGCGGGGTCGCCATACGCGGGCGCCAGGCTCGCCCGCAGCATCGCGCGCGGCAGCGTATACGGCAGCGCCCGCATCATCAGCGGCACATCCGGCGCCTTTCCGTAATCGAAACCCGGGCTAGCGAACCCATCCGGAGACACCAGAACCAGCTTTTCCACCCGGTCCGGATGGCTCACCGCGAACATCCAAGCCAGCCGGCCGCCCAACGAATTCCCAATCACGCTCGCCTGCGTAACTCCAAGCTTGTCCATCAGCGCCGCCAGGATCACCATCGCCCGCGCGTCCGAATAATCATTCCCCGGATCGGGCCCTGTCAGCCCAAACCCCGGCAAATCGAACCGGATCACCCGATGCGTGGCTGCAAGGCCGGCCGCCCACGCGTCCCACGTCTCCAGGCTGGACCCGAAACCGTGCAGCAGAACAATCGTCCGCCCTTGCCGCGGCCCCTCGTCGCGCACACGGAGCCGGATACCGGCCACCGTCACGTAGTCGGACGCCGCCACCCGATACTTGGCTTCCAGCGCGGCGCGGCTCCTGTCCGGCGCGTACAGGTAGACACCGGCGCCAGCCAGAACGGCCAGCGCCAGGAGCAACAGGATCGGGCGCATCGTGTGCCGTCAGCCGTTATTTGGGGGACAGCACCATCACCATCTGCCGCATTTCCATGCGTGGCATCTGCTCCACCTTCGTGCCCCCCTCCAGATCCGCGCGGATGCGCTCCAGCACCTTCACGCCGATGTCCTGGTGCGCCATCTCACGGCCGCGGAAACGCAGGGTCACCTTCACCTTGTCGCCTTCCTCAATGAAGCTCTTCATCGAGCGCAGCTTCACCTGGTAGTCGTTCTCGTCGATATTCGGACGGACCTTGACTTCCTTGATCTCGATAACGCGCTGCTTCTTCTTGGCTTCGTTCTTCTTCTTCTGCAGCTCGTATTTATACTTGCCGAAGTCCAGGATCTTGCACACCGGCGGATCCGCGTTCGGGCTGATTTCCAGCAAATCCAGGCCCACGGCATAGGCGCGCAGCAGCGCGTCCCTGGCGGACATCACACCCTGCATTTCACCGTCCTGGTCGATCAGACGGACTTGCGGGACGCGGATGTCTTCGTTCACGCGGGGGCCGTCCCTGGATGGGGCGGCGGGCATCGGGCCTCGGGCTATTGTACTCTCCTGTTGTGGTGGTGCCGTAGAGAACTGTTGTGGCGTGGCGGGGGGGCGTAAGCAAGGGAAGGCCTTCTTTTTTGAAAAAAAGAAGCAAAAAACTTTTATCCCTTCGGCCACGCCAGGCGGTTAACGGCCACGGCCCAGGCGCAAAAGTTTTTTGGTTCTTTTTTTCAAAAAAGAACCCTTACTTCCTCCGCACA
>CAZZYR010000098.1:0-7647 GCA_964658235.1 uncultured Acetobacteraceae bacterium
TGCGGGCATCAGCAGCGCGGCTGCTTGCTTGGGCTCCAGGTGATTGAGCACCACGAAGCCATGCGCGCCCAGGTCCGAAATTCGCAGATAGTCCAGGAAACTGACCCAGGCCGGCGCGGACAGCGCCATTCCTGCCAGGCCGCCGCAGCAGATCTTGCGAGCCAGTGCCCAGCGCCGGGGGGATGGTGTGCGCTGGAGTGCCGCCGCCGCCCATACCCCGGCCAGCAGCCCATCCATGAAGGCGGTTTCCGGAAATCCCGCCACCAGGGAAAAGGCCAGCGCCAGCGCCACCCATGCTGGTCCGCCGCCCCGCTTGGCGATGGCAGCGCTGCGACAACGCTCCAGCGCGAACAGGAGCGCGGGCAGGAAAGCGACAGGCAACATCGGAGAGTCACTGAACCAGGCGTATGTTCCGTTCAGCGCGAACAGCACGCCGCCCACGCCGGCGGCCGCCCGGCCGAGGCCGAGTTCCCCCAGCAGCGCCACCATAAAGACGCCCGCGATCACCTGCAGGCTCATCTTCAGGACAAGCAGCCCCGCAACGAAATGCAGCAGCAGCACGAATGGCAGGAACAGCGCCGCCGGCTGCGCCTCCGCTGCCAGGGGCAGACCGAGTCCCGAATAGGTATTCCACCATGGCAGGCGGCCGTGCAGCCACATGTCCGCCGCCCGCCCGCCCAGGGCCTGCAGCGTGATCCCGTCATTGGCGTCCATGCTGCACCGTCCCGGCAACGCCTGGTGCAGCGGGCCTAGAAGCATGCCGGCATACCCTTTGATGGGGTTGCAGCTGACCCATCCGCCTAACTCCGGCAGATGCCCCGCCAGCACGGCACCAGCCACGGCGAGATACACACCCGACCAACCTCCGCCGGGTGGAAGCCAGAGCAGAACCTTTTGCGCCGTTTGCCTGAACAGGACGGCTGCGCCTGAATGCGTCACGAGTGTTTCCCGGAAGCAATGATATCACACCCGGTATCCCGTCCCGCCCGCGGCACATCAACGTCAAACTGGAACAGATACGATGGCCACTCGCTGCTGTCGCACCGCACCCGCCAATCCGCCGCGCGCAATGGAAACACCTGTGTCACGCTGTGACGGATGATGGTCCAGCGCGCGCCGACGCGCGCCAGGTCGGCAAAAAAGAACGGCTCCATGCCGCTCCAGCCGAAATTCACTGTTTCGCCAGGGGAGAGGGTGGCGATGAATCGCCGCACCTTGGTGATCTCGGTTGGCGCCACAACGCTTCTGCCGAGCATGCCCCAGTGCGGCAGCAGTGGTTGCAGGCCCGGGTTCACGCGCAGGCAGGCGAACACCAGCAGGCCAGCCGTGCTTGCGCTCCATAAGGTCAGCAAGCCACGGACGCGTGGAGGCACTGACGCCAACGCCAGCAGAATCAGCAGGAAACCGAGTGGCTGTCCGTAATCGTACCAGAATTCATGTCCTTCATGGACCATCACCAGGAAGGCCACGCCGAACAGCGCGGGCATGGCGGCAGGTCCGCGCGGGTGAAGGATCGCCGGCAGGGCTGCCAGCACGGCCGCCCAGACCAGCCACGCGGGGTGCGCCGGATCGTTGTGGCCGAAAAACGCTTTCGCGCTGAACTGGAAGGCCATGTCCGCCTGGAAGCCTGGCCAGTTCGCCGCTACGAGAAAGCCGTAGGCAGATAGCGTCAGGGTGGCCGCGCCGATCGCCAGCCAGTCGCTTCGCCGTGGCCACGTCAGCTGACGGGATGCCGCCTGCAGGCACAGGCCTGCCACAACAGGCGCTGCAAAATACACCGCGTTGAAATGCACCAGCGCCGCCATGGCGATCACGCACGCCGCCAGATACAGCCGGCCCGCGCAGGCGGCTGCCAAGGATAGCAACACCAGGCAGCACAACAGCATTTCCATACGCGCCACGTTGGAGTCCACCAGCATGGCGGGGGAGACGAACGCCAGCGCGGTCAACCAGGCCAGCAGTATCCTGCGCCACCCGTCCGTCAGCCGCCAGACCAATACGCCCACAATGCCGAGTGATCCCAGGCAGAACAGCGTGGAGGTCCAACGCGCCAGGGCGAAACTGTAGCCCGCAATGCGGAATACCCCTGCCAGCAGCACCATGTATCCAGGCGGCATCCACATCACCACGCGGTCCGGGTTCAGCCCCGGATCAAACAGGCTGCCGGACGACGCCAGATCGAAGGCCTGCGCCAGGAAACCGGTTTCGTCGGGCCATGGCACGGGAAACTGGAACCCCAGTCCCAGGCGCACAAACAGGATGGCGCCGGCGGCAAGGAGCATCGGCAGAATGCCGGGAAGGGTTCGGGTCAAGATGGTCCGGTCACCGCCGGCATGTCCGGGCGCGATCACCGCACGCTCGCGCTGACGCCGCTCAACGCTCGCCAAACGCAGGCGGTTTGACGTCATCTGGGTCAACCGATCTCGCGGAGGTCGACGCTGCGCCGTTCCGCCAGGCTGCGCTCCGCGGCAAGGCCCATTGCCACGGCCGCAACGCCATCTTGCGCAGTAACCGCCACTGCGGCGCGCCCGGCGGCGGCTTCCAGGAAAGCGCGCAGCTGGTAATAGGTCGCACCGTGGTGGTGGCCGGCTGCCAGCACGGCGGCATCCACGCCGATGGTTTCGCGCGTGACCAACTCCGGGGCGCGGAACGCCGTGCGCGGGCTGTGGGTGATGACCCCGCTGGGGATCCCCACCTCCAGCTTTGCGGTGTCACCGATGGCGACGAGCACTTCCTGTTCCGCCGAGCCTTCGGCGAACATGCACAGATCCAGCATTGCGCGGCCGCCGCCGGCGAAATCGACAATGGTGAAGCTGTTGTCGATGATGTCCGGCACAGCGCCGCCGTAGCGTTCGTCACGGTGGTTCACGTCCGCGGCGCCTGAGCAATAAACGCGCACCGGTTCATCGCGCATCACCAGCCGCATCAGATCGAAGAAGTGGCAGCACTTCTCCACCATGGTGCCGCCGGTGTTGCGGTTAAACCTGTTCCAGTCTGCCACTTTCGGCAGGAACGGAAACCGGTGTTCGGTGATGGCGAGCCGTATCAGGTTTCCCGCGCGGCCTTCATGCACCTGCCGGATGAAGCTGCTGACGGGCGGCATGTAGCGGTATTCCATGCCCACCCAGAAGACCGCGTTGTGCGCGGCGGCGCGCGCAGCCAGGTCCTGCGCATCTGCAAAAGTGGTCGCAAGCGGTTTTTCGCAAAGGATGTGGATGCCGGTGCCGAATAGCGGTTGCAGCACCGCGTGGTGCGTGAAGTTGGGCGAGGCGACGATCACGGCATCCGGCCGCACCTGAGCGAGCATGGCGGGCACATCGGCAAAGTTCGTTGCGGCACCGGCTTTGTCGCCGAGCGTGGTGCGCGCCCAGGCGAGAGACTCCGGTTGTGGATCCACCAGTGCGACGACCTCGCAGCCTTCCACGAGGCCCAAGTTGCGGATGTGTTCCTGGGCCATCAGCCCGGTGCCGATCAGTCCGAAACGCATGATGTGTGGGGGGCTCCGGTGGTTGAAGTGCGTGGTGGGGGTGGGTTATAGGCAAGAACTTCTTTTTTGAAAAAAAGAAGCAAAAAACTTTTATCCATTGAGTCCGCGACAGCGCGGATAAAAGTTTTTTGGTTCTTTTTTCCAAAAAAGAACTCTTCCTTCCTCGGGAGTCCCATGCCCCACCTCGGCCAATCAAACATCGCCTTCTCCCCGCTCGCCTGGGGCATGTGGCGCTTCCGCGGCGCCGATCTACGCCAGGCCTCCACCCTGGTGCACGCAGCGCTCGACTCCGGCATCACGCTGTTCGACACCGCGGATATCTACGGTCCGGACAACGCGGAGCCGTTCGGCGCGGCCGAAGCGCTGCTGGGCCGCGTGCTGCAGGCCGAGCCTGGCCTGCGCAACCGGATGGTGCTGGCGACCAAGGGCGGCATTTCCATGGGCGTGCCCTACGATTCGAGCGCCGCGTATCTGGTTGCCGCCTGCGAGGCGTCCCTCCAGCGGCTCGGCACGGACAGGGTGGAACTCTACCAAATCCACCGGCCGGACGTCCTGGCGCATCCGGAGGAGGTGGCGGGTGCGTTCGACCGGCTGCGCCAGGCCGGCAAGATCGTGTGCGCGGGCGTTTCCAATTACACGCCGGCACAGACTGAGGCGCTGAGCCGTTTCATGGCGCACCCGCTGGCAACGACGCAGCCGGAACTCTCCGCGCTGGCGATCGGCGCGATCGAGGATGGCACGCTGGACCAGGCGATGCGGCTGGGGCTGGGCGTGCTGGCCTGGTCGCCGTTGGGGGGCGGGCGGCTGGCGGGGGAGGGTGCTGATGCGCGCGCTCGGGCGGTGGCGGCGGCGCTGGACCTGGTGGCGGCGCGGTGCGGCGTTCCGCGTGTGGCGGCGGCCTATGCGTGGGTGATGATGCATCCCGCGGCGCCCATCCCCATCGTGGGGTCCCAGACCCCGTCGCGCATCCAGGAGGCGGCGCAGGCGCTGGCTGTGCGGATGACGCGGGCGGAGTGGTATGCGGTGTATGCGGCGGCCTGCGGGGCACCTCTGCCATGACACACTCGGCCGGGCTCGGCGCATGCGAAGTGGCGTGGTTCTCCGCGCTGTGTGACGACGACTACGAATTTCTCGGCGTGCCAGATCCGCGTCTGCAGTCCAGCTTCGAGCATTGCCGGGACATCGTGCTGGCGGCGGAGACGGCGGGACTGGACAGCATCCTGCTGCCGTCCGGCTACGCGCTGGGCCTGGACACGATGGCGTTTGCCGCCGCCATGGCACCGCTGACACGCCGCATCCATCTGCTGGCGGCGCTGCGCGTGGGGGAGATGTGGCTGCCGCAGCAGGCGCGGCAGTTGGCCACGATCGACCGGATGCTGGGCGGCCGCCTGCGCGTGAACATCATCTCCAGCGACCTGCCCGGGGAGACGCTGGACAGCGCGCCGCGCTATCGGCGGACGCTGGAGGCGATGGGCATTCTGCGCGATCTGCTGGACGGCCGGGAGATAGATGCGCGCGGTGAATTCTACACCGTGAAGATCGCCCCGCCGCGGTTGCGCACGCAATCGGGCCGGGCACCGCTGTTCTATTTCGGCGGGCTGTCCGAAGCCGCGCGGGACGTGGCGGCGCGGCAGGCGGACGTTTATCTGATGTGGCCGGACCGCCTGGAGGCGGTGCGGGAGATTGTGACGGATCTGACGGCGCGCGCGGCCGCGCATGGCCGCAAGCTGCGCTTCGGCTACCGGGTGCATGTGATCGTGCGGGAGACCGAGGCGGATGCGCGCCTGGCCGCGCGGCGGCTGCTGTCTCACCTGGACGATGCCGAGGGCGCGCGCATACGCGCGCGGTCATTGGACAGCGCGTCGCTGGGGGTTGGGCGCCAGGCGGAATTGCGCCAGTCCGCGGACGACGAAGGCTACGCGGAGGCCAATCTGTGGACCGGCATTGGACGGGCGCGGAGCGGCTGCGGGGCGGCCATCGTGGGTGATCCGGACCAGGTGCTGGCCAAGCTGAACGAGTACAGGCGCATGGGGATAGAGGCATTCATCCTGTCCGGTTATCCGCATGCGGCTGAATGCGACCTGTTTGCGCGGCACGTGTTGCCGCATCTGGATCATGGGCCGCTTGACGTATCATACTGAGTTGGTATGTTTTAACCGATGCTGAGCCGGATTGAGGTTGGGGAGGCAAAGGCAAGGCCTTCTTTTTTGAAAAAAAGAAGCAAAAAACTTTCGTCAGTGCTTCGCCGACCCAATGGATAAAAGTTTTTTGGTCCTTTTTTTTAAAAAAGGTCTGCTTGCTTTCTGGTACGCTTCGCCTTGGGGGATTGCTAAATGTATAGGTCAATGATGCCGGGGGCAATCGCCGCCGGCTTACGCGCGGGCTGCCTGCTGGGCGCCGCCTGGACTGCCATGCCGGACGCCCAGGCGCAGACTCCGGCGCCAGCGCCCGTGGCCAGCGGCGCGCTGGAGAATATCGTCGTCACCGCGCGGCGGCGGTCCGAGCCGCTGCAGAAAGTCCCTGTTGCTGTCACGGTTCTCAGCGCCGCACAGCTCAAGCGCGACAACCTCAACAACGTGCAGGACATCCTGGCGCAGGTGCCCAGCGCGGATTTCCGCACCAGTTCGTCCAACAAGGACCGCACCATCTTCATCCGCGGCATCGGCACCATTTCCACATCGCCTGGCGTGGAACCGTCCGTGTCCACTGTGCTGGATGACGTGGTGCTGTTGCGCGCGGGCCAATCCACCTTGGATCTTGCGGGTTTGGATCAGGTGGAAGTGCTGCGCGGGCCGCAGGGCACGCTGTTTGGCAAGAATGCGTCCGCCGGCCTAGTGAACATCACCACGAAGGAACCCACCGCGGATCTGCACGCCTATCTGGATGCGGCCGGCTACTCCGGCGGCGGGGAATACCGGGTGGAGGGCGGGGTGTCCGGCACCTTGGCGCCAAACCTGACCGGCGCGGCGGAGGCGCTTGCCGGCGGCTACGGCGGCAACGTGGAGAACGCGTTCAACGGCAAAGAGGTGAACGGCTACATCCATGACGGGTTCAGGACAAAACTGAACTATGAACCGTCCGACGACCTGAAGATTCGGCTGGAGATCGATTACCTGAAGTCGCACGACACCGTGCCGAACGGCGTGTTCTACAGCACGTCCCAGACCGCCTATCCATCCGGCTTGGTCACGCAAAGCCCCTTGCTGGCCAAGGATCTCGCCGCATCTGGCATCGTGGCCGGGACGAACAATACAACGATCAGCAACAACACGCCCAGCACGGCCAATGACGACAATGGCGGCATTTCGCTCCGCATCGACAAGCAGTTCAGCGGCTACACGCTGAGCTCGATCACCGCATACCGGTTGTGGCACAACACCCAGCACCAGGATTATGACCAGACATCCGTGCTGGCGCCGAAATATCCGCAACTGGCAGATGCCGGCTATCTGCTGTTCAACCAGTTCACCCAGGAAGTGCGCTTTGCCTCGCCGAAAGGCCACTTCATCGATTACCAGCTCGGCCTGTTCTACGCGCTGGCCGTTGACAGCGAGCAATATGACCGCACCATCGACCGCCTGGTGGGACCCAAGCAAGTGGCCAATCGGGGCCAGGCCCAGTTCGGCACGGATGGCAATGATATCGCTGTGTTCGGCGAGGCCAATCTGCATTTCACGGACCGTTTTCGCGGCGTGCTTGGCCTGCGATTGGTTGAGGACACGTTGAGCTATCAGATCGGCCGTGTTTCGAACTCGGCTGTTGCGGTCACGGGGATTGCGCCGTCTTTCCATAGCGAGGGGACGACAAATATCTCCTCCTACTCGGACCGCGCCGGCCTGCAATATGATCTGACGCCGGACAGCATGGCGTATTTCACCTATTCCCGCGGCTACAAGGGCCCCGCGTTCAACGTGTTCTTCAACGAGACGGCGCTGCAGACCAATGCACTGAAGCCGGAGACATCCAACGCCTATGAAGTGGGCGTGAAGGCACGCGTGCTGCAGGACCGGGTGCAAGCGAACTTCGCCGGCTTCATCCAGGATTTTACGGACTACCAGGCCAACTTCGCCTCCAATGTGGCCGGCGCGCTCGTCACCCGGCTGATCAACGCAGGCAGCGTGTCCACCAGGGGCGTGGAGGGCGACCTCACGGCACGTCCG
>CAZZYR010000099.1:0-7629 GCA_964658235.1 uncultured Acetobacteraceae bacterium
CCCGGCTGCGCGCGCAGACGTTGGAGATGGCGGCCACGTTGCTGGCCTGCGGCATCGATCCGGCGCGCAGCACGTTGTTCGTCCAATCCGCCGTGCACGCGCATGTGCGGCTCAGCTGGATTTTCAACTGCATCGCGCGTCTCGGCTGGCTCAACCGCATGACGCAATTCAAGGACAAGGCCGGCAAGGATAAGGAAGCCGCCTCCGCCGGCCTCTATGTCTACCCGAACCTGATGGCCGCGGACATCGCCACCTACCACGCCACCGCTGTCCCTGTGGGTGACGACCAGCGCCAGCACCTCGAACTCGCCAACGACATCTGCGAGAAATTCAACCACGATTACGGCGTGGCCTTCTTCCCCCGCATCGAGCCCCTCATCCTCGGCCAGGCCGCTCGCGTCATGAGCCTGCGTGATGGCACGCGGAAGATGAGCAAGTCAGACCCGTCCGACCAAAGCCGCATCAACCTCACGGACGACGCGGACACCATCGCGCTCAAAATCCGCCGCGCGAAAACCGACCCCGAGCCGCTGCCAAGCGAACCCGCCGGCCTGGACGGCCGCCCTGAAGCCCGCAACCTGGTAGACATCTTCGCCGCCGTCTCCGGCACGGACGCGGCCGGTGTGCTGCACACCCACGGCGGCTCCGGTTTCGGCCCTTTCAAGGCCGCGCTCGCGGACCTCCTGGTGGACCGCCTCACCCCCATCAGCGCCGAAACCCAGCGCCTGCTGTCCGACACCGCCCATCTGCGCACCATCCTGCACGCCGGCGCCACACGCGCCAACGCGCTCGCGGAACCGATCGTCCGGGAAGCCGAACGCATTGTGGGATTTATCTGAGGGGATCTCCGTCGGGCGCCTCACCCCACGGCGCGGCCCGGTCCCCCAGCGCCTGGACTGTTACATGGTGCCCACCCTACGCCCATCCACCTGGTCGTGTGTCCGGCGCCTCGCATCTCCCAGCGCCCGCACGCGCCGTAAATCCGAGGATAAGGAGAAACCGCGGCAGATGGCGCATAGGCGGATCATACCCCTACCGCATCAAAGCTGCTGATCCACATCGACATCGCGCGGTCCACAGTGTTGTCTGCGGCAGAGCCTCAACGGAAACGCACATGCCGATCGTCAAATACCGCGTGGTCAACCCGAAGCTGCAGCCGCGCCGCACCCGGCTGGATGTGCCAGGCTGGATGGGCGAGGACGAGCCGCGCCGGGACGGATCGCACGAGTACCCATGGCACTGCATTCCCTTCACGGAAGCTGCCCGCGCTGGCCTTGAAGTCTGCTACCCCTATGATCATGCCCTCCATGTCAGCACGCGCGATGGCGCGATGATCTTCGAAGGGGAATTTCCGGACGATCACCTGCCGGACGCGCAGATGCCGCCCTTCCGCACCTTCGGCACGCAATACTATACTTACCAGATCCTGCTCGATCTCAAGGTTGATGATCAGCACGCCATCAAAGTGGAAACCCACCCGAGTTTCTTCACCGATGTCTCCGGCACGGCGCCCATCGCAGTGCCGGCCATCATCAGGCATTGGTGGCCGATGATCTTCTTCGTCGTCTTCAAGGCGCCGGCTGAGGGCCAGACGCATATCTTCCAGCCCGGCGCACCCTTCATCCTGATGTCCGTCATTCCGGCCGACGACAAGATCGAGCTGGTCGAGATGCCGGAGGAGGAGGCCGCGGAGCGGGAGATGCAATCCCGCAGGATCTATGCCAGCCGAAGCACTCTTTCAGCCGACACGCGCTGGACGTCCTCCACCAACACCGTCTTCGACGGCACGTACCGCCGCATCTTCGGCGCGGCAAAATCGGCTAAACGGAGCTGAGATAAACCGATACAGGTGCGAACAGGATCGCTCTTCGCACCTGGGCGGGGCATCCCCTCCGCGCTGCATCATGACGCCCGCGGCGGCACAATGACCACTGCAGCATGGTGATGATGATGATGATGATGGTGGTGAGCATAAGGTGGCGGCAACAGCGGCCGAACCCACCGCCGCCAGTGACGGCGGTGATGATGATGGTGATGATGGTGATGGTCGTGATCGTGATACTGTACCGTCTCAACCCGCGCCCCCTCTGTATCGTCAGATTGGGCATCCACCGCAGGGGTCGCCTTCCACAGCGCCAGTGCATTTGGAATGGGCTTCAGCAGGTCAGCATACGAAGAAGCCTGGAGTGCCGCCTCCACATCCAGCGAAGCCGACGAAGCGGGTTGCGGCGAAGCAACAGCCAGCGCACTCACGGCGCCGATCAATCCGGCGAGGTTCTTATCCATCTACGACGGTTTTCCTTTTTATGACTTGGAGAGCGAAGCTGCCGAAACCGGCAAAATCGTGCCAACGCCGTCACGATGCCGCGCGCGGGCTCACAGCGCCGACAGCGCCGCCAACAGAACCAATCCGCGTGACACCGCGAGTTTAGAGTCGCCGTGACGGAGTTCGCTATACAGCACGCACGCAGAGGCTGCCGCCACAAGGGCGCCGCCGATACGGCGCGTCGGCCGCATCGTCATCAGCAACCCGCCAGCCAATTCGGCGGACGCTGCCGCCCGCATATCCCCGCGCGACCAGCCAAGCTGGCGAAACATACTCGCGTAGGATCTATCGCCCGTAAGCTTGTCGCTGCCGGCCACCGCCACGGCAGCGCCCACCGCCGGATAAAGTAATGACATATCGAGTTCCTCCGTCCGGCTAACGCAAGGCTCTTCATCTAGTTCGCCCCATATCGGGGCAGCGGCGTCAGGCGCGGCCGTGCGAAGCACGCTCTGGCGTGACGGGTCCAAGGGCGTCATGCGCATCCAACGATCGCACGACGCCCCTCGCCCCGCCTTAACTAAGCTGCTTTCGCTTGGTTGGCGCCAGCGAACATCTCAACGATCGCCGTGTTGAACTGCTTCAGATCGTCCGGCTTGCGAGAGGTCACCAGCATCCCGTCCTGCACCATCGGCTCATCCACCCAGGTGGCGCCCGCATTTCGCAAATCCGTCTGCAAGGACGGCCAGGACGTCATCTTCTTGCCGCGCACCGCATCCGCCTCGATCAGCGTCCACGGCCCGTGGCAGATCGCCGCAATTCCCTTGCCGCTAGCGGCAAAACTCTTGACGAACGCCACGGCCTGCTTGTCCACGCGCAGATAATCCGGATTCGCCACGCCGCCCGGCAACACCAGGCCGTCGAATTGCTCTGGCTTCACATCCGCCAAAGTCTTGTCCACGGGCAGTTTGTCACCCTTCTGATCATGATTCATGCCCTGGATGGTGCCGGATTTCAGTGACACCACAATCACTTCAGCGCCTGCGTCGCGCAGCGCCTTCTGCGGCTCCGTCAGTTCCACCTGCTCCACACCGTCGGTGGCCAGAATTGCGATCTTACGACCTTGTAGAGTGCCTGCCATTGCATGGCTCCATGTTGTGAAGCCTTACATACGGCACAGGCGGGATCCGGTTTGTTCACAAGACGGAAGGCCTTCTTTTTTTGAAAAAAGCAAAAACTTTATCCATCAGGTCCGCGACAGCACTGACAAAAGTTTTTGGGGCTGGCCTAGATAACGCATAAAGGCGTTATCTCTCATATGGTTACCACGAGGCGACGGAGCCGGTTGCCGGCTAGTATTCAGGCGGCCTTGATTATGCACTTTGTGGCAGGCGTTCCGGCTCGCACGGCGGCCGAGTTGGCGGGTGTGAATCGTCACTCGGCAACGCTGTTTTACCACAAGCTGCGCGAGCTGATTGCCGCGAAGCTGGCGACCGAGGCGCCGTTTGCGTTGGGTGAGATCGAGGTCGACGAAAGCTATTTCGGCGGTGTCCGAAAGGGCAAACGGGGCCGCGGTGCGGCAGGCAAGGTGCCGGTTTTCGGGCTCCTCAAGCGCGACGGCAAGGTCTACACGACGATGATCCCCGACACCCAGTCGCAAACGCTTGTTGGCATCATTCGCGACCGCATCCAGCCAGATAGCGTCGTCTACACCGATAGCTATCGATCCTATGACGTCCTCGATGTTTCCGAATTCCACCATCAGCGGATCAACCACCAGACCGCCTTCGTCAACTGCGCCAACCACATCAACGGCATCGAGAATTTTTGGAACCAGGCCAAGCGGCATTTGCGCGGCTACAACGGCATCCCAAAGGCCCACTTCCACCTGTTCCTCAAGGAATGCGAATGGCGGTTTAATTATCGGCCCGCCAGCAATCTGCTCGCTGTGCTGACCGCCTGGGCTAACCTGGACAGCCCGAAGTGACGGCCAAGCCCTGCCCCGAGCGTGTGGATAAGTGGCTTGCCTGCGCCAGACTCTTGACGGTCGCTTGGCAAGCCACTTACCCACACGAACCCGACTGCTCCAAAGTAAAGGCAGGAAAGACTCTACTCCACCCTTATCTAGGCCAGCCCCAAGTTTTTGGTTCTTCTTTTCAAAGAAGAACTTCTTCCCCGCCTAATACTCAAACTGATACGACAACCCCACCGTCGACCCCTGATCATTATCCGGCGTCGATCCCTGCACGCTGCCCCCGCCGGTTGCCAGTTGCGCCTTAGCCTTCAGCCGCCGCGTGATATCCACTTGCACCTCCGCCGCCGTCCCACCGCCGGACGTCGCCTGCTTGGCCCCCACGAACACGCCACGCGCCACATAACGCCCAGCCTCCACCGTCGCTCCGGTATTGGACCCGCCCCCGCCGCCGCCCACGGACAGCCGGTCCAGTCCCAGCCCCTTTCGCACCGCGCCCAGCGGATCGCCTCCGCTCGTCACGCCGGATAGCTCGGCCAGCGCGGATGCAATCTCGGCAATCTGGATCGCGGATAAATCCTTTACGCTCACGCCGAACAGCAGATGGGCCAGAACCTCGTCCTGCGGCAGATCCGGCGTGCTGCTCAGCTTGATCGTCGGCGCATCCGCATAGCCGCCCACCGTCAGCGTGGCCGTCACGCTGCCGGACGTGCTGTCTGCCACGAAATTCAGCGTCGGATCGATCTTGTTGGTCACACCGGTGCCATCGAACCCAATTTCTCCCTTGGAGAAATTCAGCGTGGTGCCCGCAATGCTGAATGTGCCGCGGCGCAGTTCGAATCCACCACCAATCTGCGGCGCGCTGGACGTTCCGCTCACGCTCAGCTTACCGCCCAATTCGCTATCCAACCCATGCCCGCGCACAAAGATCGAGCTCGGCGCATCCACTTCCAGCGCCAACCGGATCTCCGCCGCGCTGGCGCCCGGCGGCGGCGGCGGCTTGTCGCCGGGCCGGCGCACATGCAACGTCGCCACACTCGGCGGCAGGCTGTTGGGGATATTGATGTCCGCCCGACGAACGAACACCCTGCCGGTGGCATCCATGGCGCCGGACGCCTGCCCCTTAACCGCAAGGCTGGCATCCAGCGTGGCCGTCAGCAAATCGCTCGCCAGCGGCCGCGCATTGTCGGCGGCAAAGTGCAGATCCACCGGCACGCCCGGCTCAAAGATCCCGATACTGCCATGGGCGGACAGCGTCCCGGGCGCCGCCTTGGCGGTAAAGGATTGCAGTTCCACGGTGTTGCCAGCCGCCACCAGCCGCGCAGTCATGTCCGTGATATGGACCCCTTGGGCAAAATCCTGGATTTCGCCCCGGTCCAGCGCGGCGGTGCCGGCGAGGCGCGGCGCCGCCGCGGTCCCCGTCACGCTGGCATCCAGCGCCAAATTGCCAGCCGCCCGCTGCCCGGTCGCCCCCAGGATCGGATCGAGCAACGCCAAATCCGTATGCCCCGTCACGCGCAGCGCCAGCGGCCCCACCGCGGATAGCGGTGCCGTCCCAGACGCCGCAAACGCCAGCCGCGGCCCGGCCGCAACCTGCGCATCCACCCGCGCGCTCGTGCCTGCCAGCGCCACGGTCGCCACTACAGTCCCGGGCGGCAGGGACGCCGCCGGCCCGCTGCGCAGGCGAAGATTGCCCGCCTGCAGCCGAACATTCCCCTGCGGCGCCGCCATCGTGCCGGACAAATTCGCATCCGCGGTCAGCAGCCCCACCGCCTGCAGCGTGGGCGCGAACGGCCGCGCCAGATCCGGTGTCACATTCCGCAGGGATGCGGTCAGCGCCAGCTTCGGCGCAATCCGCCCCGCCGCCTCCAGGCTCGCCTGCGCCCCCGTTGCCGCCCCCAGCGCCACGGACAGCCGGTCCACCGCCAGCCCGCCGCCAAAATCCACCGTCGCCGGCGCCCGCAGGCGCAGCGTCTCGCCTTTATACGCCGCTGCCAAGCTCTGCACCGTCACATGCTTCGCCTTGGCGTCCAGCCGCGCCGCCGTCCCCAGCGTCGCCGGCGCCCCTTGCACCACCAGCGAACTATCCGCGCGCAGCAGCAAAGCCGTCTGAGGCCCGCTCGCCGTCACCTTCGCCTGTCCGGTAATGCCGGACGCCGCCACGCCGTCCGCCGTCAGCACCAGCGCGGTCACTGGATCGCCCGCCGGGTTCGCCACATGGCCGCTCACCGCCAACCGCCGCACGCCGTTTGCGCCTACCGCAAGGTTGCTGACCAACACATCGATCTTCGCATCCGGCTTGCCGCCCACCGGCGCGCTGGAAACCTTCGCCGTCAGGCTCCCCGCCAAAGCCTGCCCCGTCAGCACGGACAGATCACCCAGCCGCGCCATGCTCGCCGTCAGCGTCCCCACCGGCACACTCTGCCCC
This sequence comes from uncultured Acetobacteraceae bacterium, assembly GCA_964658235.1. Taxonomy (GTDB): domain Bacteria; phylum Pseudomonadota; class Alphaproteobacteria; order Acetobacterales; family Acetobacteraceae; genus BOG-908. The sequence continues at coordinate 6,664 of CAZZYR010000099.1, forward strand.
GCCGCAAGCGTCATATCCGCCTTGGCATCCAGGCTCTTCCACCCCGCGCGCGACAGCACCGCATGCAGCGTTCCATCCGCCCCGCGCGACAGCGCCGCCGCCAGGTTTACCGGCGCTCCGGCAAACCGCCCCTGCGCATCGATCGTGCCGGACGGCGCCCCCGGCAGCCCCTCCGCGCGGATTTTCGCCGTCAATGGCCCGCGCGGCACGCTGGACGTCCCCACATTCCCTGTCAGATCGGCCTGCAACGCGAGCCCGCCCGTCTTGCCATCCACCCGCCCGGCCGCATCCAGCGTGCCCACCGCCTGCGGCGTCATCGCCGCCAGGTCGGTCAGCCCCACCTTCCACGCCAGCGCCAGCGTCCCGCCGATGTCCGTCCCGGTCACGCTGGCATGTGCCGTGCGCCCATCCACCGTGGCCCGCGTGATCGTCAGATCCTGCCCGTCCAAGCGCGCCGTCGCGCCGAACTTCGTCACGCCCAGCGCCGTCGGCAGCGGCGCCTGCCCGCCGGTGAACGTGGCGGTCCCGTCCACCGTCACGTCACTCACCTCGCCATGCCGCGCCAGCGTCGCCACCGCCTCCGTGCTCCCCTGGATATCCGCGTGCCCAATGGCGGCAAACGGCGCCAGGCTGGGAATCACAGTATGCAGGCGCGCCGACAAATCTCCTGCGGTCACCGCGGTCCCATCCGCCGTGATCAACGGATGCTTCAGCCCGAACGCGATCGGCACGCCCGGCTTGCCCAGATCAGCATGCAGCGTCAGGTCCACTGGTGCGGCGGCAAACAATCCCGGCTGCGGCGGCGGCAGCACCAGCCCGGTCAGCACCGCATGCACATCCGCCGTCCCGCGATTCCCCGTTGCATCCGCCACCAGCGAGCCGATTGCCGCCCCGCCGCCATGCACCCCCTGTAGCGCGGCGTGCGCCGTCAGATCCGGACTGGTAAACGGGCCATGCACACGCGCC
>CAZZYR010000100.1:0-7621 GCA_964658235.1 uncultured Acetobacteraceae bacterium
GTTCGATTACCGCGATGGCGAGGTGTTCTGGTGCAGCGCCGATGTGGGCTGGGTCACCGGCCACACGTACATCGTCTATGGCCCGCTGGCCAATGGCGGCACCACGCTGATGTTCGAGGGCGTGCCGACATATCCGAGCAGCTCCCGTTTTTGGGAGGTGATCGACAAGCACCAGGTGAATATCTTCTACACCGCGCCGACCGCCATCCGCGCGCTGATGCGGGAGGGGGACGGGCCGGTCTTGAAGACGTCGCGCAAATCCCTGCGCCTGCTCGGCAGCGTGGGTGAGCCGATCAATCCGGAAGCGTGGCTGTGGTATTACCGCGTGGTGGGCGAGCAGCGCTGCCAGATTGTGGATACATGGTGGCAGACGGAAACCGGCGGCATCCTGATCAGCCCGGTGTCCGGCGCGGTGGCGCTCAAACCCGGCTCCGCCACCCATCCGCTGCCCGGCGTGTTGCCGGAACTTGTCGATGCGGACGGCAAGATCCTGGAGGGCGCCGTTGAAGGCAATCTCGTCATCACGGATAGCTGGCCGGGTCAGATGCGGACGGTTTTCGGCGACCATGAGCGGTTCGTGCAGACCTATTTCACCACTTATCCCGGCAAATACTTCACTGGTGACGGCGCGCGGCGGGACGCGGATGGCTACTGGTGGATCACCGGCCGCGTGGATGACGTGATCAACGTCAGCGGGCACCGCATGGGCACCGCCGAGGTGGAAAGCGCGCTGGTATCCAACATCAACGTGGCAGAGGCCGCTGTGGTGGGCTTCCCGCACGACGTGAAGGGCCAGGGCATTTACGCCTACGTGACATTGAAGGACGGCATCGAGCCGACGGACGCCTTGCGCAAGGAACTCGTTGCCTGGGTGCGGCGGGAGATCGGGCCCATAGCGGCGCCGGATGCCATCCAGTGGGCGCCGGGCCTGCCGAAGACGCGCAGCGGCAAGATCATGCGCCGCATCCTGCGCAAGATTGCCGCGGACGAGACCGAGGGCCTGGGCGATACGTCCACGCTGGCGGACCCCGCCGTGGTGCAGGAACTGGTGGAAAGCCGGCATCGATGAGCCGGCGCGCGGCGTGGAAGGAAGGCCTTCTTTTTTGAAAAAAAGAAGCAAAAAACTTTTTTCCGTGCTGTCGCGGACTTAATGGAGAAAAGTTTTTTGTTCCTTTTTTTCAAAAAAGGAATGCTTGCTTTTCTTATCAAGCAGCCATGAAGCGCTCCAGCCAGACACGCTCCGTGTCCCGATCATAAACCGCGAGATCCCGCCGCTGCCGACGCAAGCGGGGGGTGAGATCCGGCGTGTCCAGAAGCCGCAGGATGGCCTGGGTGATCGACGGGACGCTGCACGGGTTGGCGTGGGCATAGTCGCCGATCCAGGGGACCTCCGGCGAGACGACCACCGGCACACCGGAAGCCGCCGCATCGGCCGCCACGATGTTGAAGGTTTCCGAAAAACTCACCTGCGCCACGATATCCATCGTCCGCACCAGGGCGCAGAAAGCTTCGTGGGGCAGCCAATCATGTTCCACCAGGCGGTGGGTCGGCAGGGCGGCGAACATCTGGCGCAGGTTTTTCAGAATGGGATCGCCGTTGCCCTCCAGACGGGAGGCATTCACGTGGAATTCCAGGCGGCGTCGGCGGGCCCGGGCGGCGGCTACCGCGGCCAGCGCCTGGGCCATGGTGTTCTTCAGCGGGCGGATGGCGCCGAAGCAGCCAATTCGGACAATGCCAAGATCGTCGTTTTCGGCAGTTGCGGGCGGGGCTTGGCAGTCCAAGGGATAGTAGTTCGGCCCGTAGGTCACCAGCCGGTCGCTGACCCCGTATGCCAGCGCCACGCCGCGCACATCGGCCAAAGCGCGCGGTGCGTTGCACATCACCTCCACGCCGCGGCGCAGATATTCAGCGATCCAGCCGAAGGCGATTCCTTCATTGGCCAGGAACGGCACTTCGGAATGGTTGCGCACGATCCAGCGCACGTCCGGGTGCAGCGCCTGGAGTTCATCGAACTTTTCCGGAACCACCCAGAACGCCTCGATGATGACGTGGGTGGGTTTGGCGGCGGTCACTTCGCGGTCGATGGCGTTGTTGTCCTCCACCTCCACCATCCGGGCCTGAATTCCCAGGGCGGTCAGCATGCCCACCACGAACGAGACGGAGTTGCGCAGGCCGGAGGAGAGGCAGGTGGTGTAGCCGCCCCAGTAGCCTTCGCGCTTTTTGAGGATGAACAGCAGGCTGTCTTGCATGTCGATGGGGCTCCCTGGGGTGGGGACCTAAGGTATCCTTTCCTATGGGAGCTAGGCAAAGGAAAGCGGTTCTTTTTTGAAAAAAAGAACCAAAAAACTTTTTCGATTTAGGGGGGCGAGGGGGCGGGCAGGTCGTTTGTGAGGTGGAGGGTGCTGGTTGGGGTGAGTTTCGGGACGACGCCGGCGGTGAGCAGGAAGCGGTCGAAGCGGGCATAGGCGGCGGCATCGAGCGCGAACGGGTCGGCGGCGAACGTGGCGAGCGTGGCGTACCAGGCGGCATGGTTGAGTGTGTCGTTGAGGTCCGGATGGTCCGCGGCGAAGCGCTTCCAGCTTGCTTCCGGGTGGGCTCGCAGATAGGCGGCGCCTTTGGCGGTTGCGCGCAGGAAGCGGACCAGGCGGGGATCGTGCGCGGCGTTTGCGCGTGCGACGTAGATCAATTCATCGAAGCGCGGCACGCCGTGGGTTTCGTAATCGAAACCGAGCGATTCGGCACCATGTTCTTTCAGTTCGAGGGTTTCGAAGTTGCGGTAGACGGTGACGGCATCGACCTGTTTGGCGAGCAGGGCGACGGTGAGTTGTTCGCCGATTTGGACCATGTGGACATCGGCCAAAGTGAGACCGGCGGTGTGCAGCATGGCGGCCACCATGGCGCGTTCGGTCTCGCCGGAGCCGTAACCGATGCGCTTGCCGCGCAAATCGGCAAGGGAGGCGATGCCGCTGCCTCTGAGCGCGACCAAAGTGGACAGCGGCCGGTCTATGAGCACGCCGATGCGCACCAGATCGAGGCCGGAGGAGGCTGCTTCCAGGAATTGCGGTTCCGCGGTGAGCGCGATGTCCGCTTGTCCCGCGGCGACCAGCTTCGGGCCCATTGTGGGGTCCGCCGGAGGGATCAGCGTGACATCGAGGTTTTCGGCCGCGTAGGCGCCAATCTGTTGTGCGACGAGGATGGGGGCGTGGTCCGGATTGACAAACCAATCCAGGACGATACTGAGCTTGTCGTTGGCTGATGCCGCGCAGGGGGTGAGGAGGACGAAGACAAGCAGTACCAAAAAACTATTATCCGTGCTGTCCCGGCATGATTGGATAAAAGTTTTTTGCTTCTTTTTTTCAAAAAAGAAGCGCTTTCTTGCTTTCTTCAAAATGACGATCCAATCGTGACGATCGCCGCAAACCCCGTTCCTATATAATATGTCGGCGCTCCCGCCTTCGCGTCCGGCTGGACGGATGCAATGCCGGACAGGAACTTTGCATCCGTGAGATTTATCAGGTTCAGCCGCGCTTCGGGGGATTTGATGAAGGTCCAGGGCGGCAGGCGCACGCCGAGCGTGGCGTCGGCTTGCGTGTGGGAGGGAATGCGTTCGTCATTGGTGAAGGTGGAGAACTGGGCGCCGGTATATTTGACGGCGAGATTGCCGAAGTAAGTTTCGCTGTCGTAGTCCAGGCCGATGGCGCCTTGGAACTCCGGGCTACGAACGGCGGTTTTGCCGGCGGTTTGGTAGAGTTGGCCGGCGAGGATGAGGTTGTTGTCCGTCATGGCGTGGAGGTATTCGCCGGAGATGTAAGGGCGCCAGTGAGGGGCGGCGAGGAAGCCGATTTCCGCGTCGATGCCGCGGGAGGTTTGGCCGCCGGCATTGATGCTGGTGCCGATGACTCCGTTGATGAGGGTGGAGATCTGGCGGTTGGTGAAGTTGTAGTTGAACGCGGCAAGGGAAGCGGTGAGTTTGGGCGTTTGCAGGCGGATGCCGGCTTCTTCCGAGATGGAGTATTCGTCGCGCTGAGCGCTGCCGCGGGTGAGCTGGTCGCCGAAGACGTCATAGGTGTTGTAGAGCGCGTATTCGGTGGCGGAGCGGAAGTTGGTGGAGACGCTGGCGAAGATTTGGGTTTGTGGGGTGAGGTGGTAGCGGATTGAGGCGCGGGGGAGCGGCTGGGCGCTGTTCAGGCCGACGCGGTATTGCGGGCCGGGCAGGCTGTTTGTGCCGCTGCGGTTGACCATGGCGTATTTCAGGCCGGCATCGATTTGCAGGCGGCCGGCGAGCAGGTTCAGCGTGTCCCCGATGAAGAGGACGTTTGCCTGTTCGCGCGTGTGGGCTTCCTGGGCGGAGAGGGTGCGGCCGCCGGGGAGTTTGATGGTGTAGGGAAAACCCCAGATGGAGGCGGGCTCGCCGGTGGCACTGACTGGGGTGAAGGGTTGCGGATCATAATCGTCCGCGTAGTCATACCACCAGCCCGCGACGAGATGGTTTGGGCCGATGGTGGCGATGAGCTTGCTGGTGACACCGGCGCGGTATTGGTTGCCGATATAGTCGGCGAGTACGAGGGCTTGGCCGGCTTTGGCGCCAGGGATGGCGACGGGCTGGGTGATGGGCTGTGTGCCGAGATAGAGGCCGGTTGTTGGTAGAATGGTGCCGTAGGGCGTGTTGCCGAAGCCATGTTCGAAATAGGGAGTCGTTTCGAAGGCCAGAGTGTCTGTCAGGATGAAATGCGAGGGGGCGCTGACCTGCTCATCGTGCCAGGTTTGCTGGTAGAGTTTCCAGTAGTTGGTATCGCCCGGGCTGAAGGTGGCGTCGTAGTTGTTGGAGCGGCCGTAGGCGGACCAGTCCTGCAGTGTGGGCATGGGATAGGAGCTGAGGATGGCATCGTGATAGGAGCCGGCGATGGCAATGCGGTTGCCGTCGCCCCACTCATTCACGAGTTTGACATCCACGTGCTGACGGTGGTCGTGGCCGGGGCCGCGATAGTTGTCCGCGGCGGTGTCCGAGTACGAGATGAAGCCGCGGGCGTTCGTGTTGGCGATGCGGCCGCTGTCCAGGCGAAGGAACTCGCGGGTGGCGTGGTAGGAGCCGTAGGTGCCGGCGGCATAACCGCCGGGTGCATCGGCCGGATCGCGCAGGTCCAGTGTAATCAGGCCGCCGCCGCTGCTGATCGTGGGCGTGTCTAAATCGGACGTGCCTTGCTGCAGACTAACGGTTTTGATGTTTTCGGCATCCACCCACTGCGAGGGATAGCCAGCGTAATAGCCGACATCGTTGACCGGGGCGCCCTCCACGAGATACGCCACCTCGTCGCCGTTCAGCCCGCGGACGGAGATGTTGACGCTGGGCGATAGGCCGTAAGGGTCAGACGTCGACGTGTTCGCGCCGGGTGTCAGGCGCAGCAGTTCAAACGCGTTGGATGTGGGCGCCTGGCGGGCGATGGCGGCGGCGCTGACGGTGCTGCGTGCCACCGGCGCGTCCTGCGGCACGATCAGGCCGCCGCCAACCGCGGCGCGTGCACGCACGATGACCTGCTCCACAATCTGTTTTTTTGCCGCACCAGCCTCCGCTTGCGCCATTGCCGGCAGGATCAGTAAGGCCACGGCACACAAGCGCCACGCGCGCATTCACAACTCTCCGCTGGACACGGAGAAGATGGCGGGAGGTTTGCAGAAAGGTTTTCCCCGGCACCATTCCCTCCGCCGGCATGACCCGGATCAGGTTCCCCGGATCAGTCCCGCAAAACGGGTCTGGTCCGGCAGGGTCACCGTGCTGCCTTGGTCCTGTTGGACGTGGCGAACGGTATCTCAGCCCCTTGGCGGGGCACCCCTTGGTGAGATGAGCATCGTGAAGGACGCTGGTTCTGTCAACAGCGGGCGGCGAGCCGGTTCAGGAAGGCGCGTCCGTCCCGTCCGGCGAACCAGGTGGCGTGGCCAAGCAGAAAATCCGTGTAGGCGGCTTCGGCGTTTTCCGGGGATCGGGTGATGGCGTGGAAATAGGCGAGTTCGGATAGGGCGAATTCCACGTGCACGACGGGCAGGATGCGCGGAAGGCTGGATGGGATCGGTTGCGTTTCCGCGTATCCTTGCAGGAGTGCGCAGGCGAGGTCCGCGTGGCCGATGTCCGTGTGGTGGGCGGACAGGCTCAACCAGGCGATGGCGTTACGCTCGATGGCGGTGGCCAGGTCCCACGCGGCGGAGGCGCGATTGCAGAGGCCGAAATCCAGAACGGCGGAGACGTCCCCGTTGCACCAAAGGAGGTTCGAGGCGTGGAAATCGCCATGTGCCCACAGGGGCGTATCCGTGCATTGCGCCACACCGCAATACCAAGGCAGCAGCACGCGCCGCACGTCGTCTTGCCAGGGCCGTCCGGCCAACGCCTCCTGCAAGATCGGTGATCCCGCAACGCACTCGGTGAAAGCCGCCAGCGGATCGGCCGCGCGCAGAAACGTGTCACCCGCCACCAGGAGGCGCGCATGTCGTGACGGCGCGGTGAAACCCGCCGCCGAAACGTGCAGGCGCGCAAGTGCCCGGCCGACAGCGCGCGCATCTTCCGTGGTGCGCACAGGCGTCCAGGACAGCGCATCGCGGTAGGTGTCGGCGCCCTCTCCCACCGCATGCACTTCCCAGGTGGCTTTGGAAGCCTGGATGGAAGTGTTGCCATAGGCGTCAGGAAGCACGCGCGGGACTGCCGCGCCATGCGCGCGAAGATGGGCGATGAAGGCGTGCTCCTCCAGCAGGTCGGCCACGCTGCGCACCCGCGGATCATGTCGTTTGACAAAGACTTCGCACTGGACACAGCGGACAATGGCGCTCGATGCAAACGGTCGTTGGCTGTGCCAAGTAACTTCCAGCGCGCTGCCCAGTTCCGGATAGCCTGCCAGCACCGGCGCCACTGCGTTCAGGGTTAGTGCAGGCCAATCCGGCGGCACCATCTGCGCGGACATGCCGTGCACGAGTGTCACTGCGGCTCCCAGGACAGCACGCGGCGCACGAAGTGATCCGTGGCCCACCAGAGGCCGATCGTCATTGCGGACAGCACGGCAATTGCCGCGAACATCACATCCGTGCGCACGCGGGCATTCGCGTTCAGCATCAGGTATCCAAGGCCGGAGGACGCGCCGACCCATTCGCCGATCACCGCGCCCAGCGGCGCCCAGCACGCCGCAACGCGCAGGCCGGAGCCCAAGGCGGGCAACGCGGCGGGCACACGCACGAACAGCAGCACGCGCCAGCCAGGCGCGGCCATGCTGCGCGCCAGGTCCAGCCAGCCCTGCGGCACGCGGCTAAGCCCGTCGTAAAACGCGGACATGATGGGGAAGAAGATCACGATGGCAGCCATTGCGGCCTTGCTGGCCACGCCGAAGCCCAGCCACAGAACCAGCAGCGGAGCCAAGGCGAAAACCGGAATCGCCTGGCTCAGCAGCAGCACCGGCAGGAGCCAGCGGCGGACGCCGACGAAGGCGGCCATCAGCAGCGCTGACGAAACACCAAGCGCCACGCCGAGGAGAATCCCAAGCAGCGTTTCCCAGGCGGTCGTCGTAGCGCCCTGAAAAAGGGCGTTGCGCTGTGTCCAGAGGGCGCGCGCGACGGCGGGCGGGGTGGGGAGGAGGTAGGGGGG
>CAZZYR010000101.1:0-7613 GCA_964658235.1 uncultured Acetobacteraceae bacterium
CATCCCCGTCGGCACCGGCCCACTCCCCGCCACCGCCCCCTCCGGCACATCCCTGCTGGTGAAAGCCTCACCAATCCCGCGCGCCAAGACGAACGCCAGCCGCCCGTCGCGCATCTTCTTGTCGCGCTGCATGTGCGCCATCAGCGTTGCGGCTGAAAACCGCCGCCCCAGGCCGCGCAATGCGTATGGCATTCCCGTCGCAGCCAAATGCGCCGCCAGGCGATCCGCATCCGCCGCATCACACACCTCCATCTTCACCGACAGCCTGAACGCCAGCACCAGGCCCAGGCTCACCGCCTCGCCGTGCAGCAATTCGCCGGTGTAGCCGTATTCGGCCTCTAGCGCGTGCGCGAAGGTATGGCCCAGATTGAGCAGCGCCCGCCCACCCTCGGCGCGCTCCTCCCGCTCATCATCCTCCACCACCCGCGCCTTAAACGCGCACGCCCGCGCCACCGCCTCCGCCTGTAAGACCGCATCACCGGCTAACAGCGCCGCGCCATGCGTCTCGCACCATGCGAAGAACGCGGCATCCCCGATCAATCCGGCTTTGACGATCTCCGCATATCCCGCCCGCAACTCCCGGGCCGGCAAGGTTGCGAGCACGCCGGTATCGGCCAACACGATACGCGGCTGGTGGAACGCACCGAGAAGATTTTTGCCGAATGCCGTGTTGATACCCGTCTTGCCGCCCACGCTGCTATCCACCTGCGCCAGCAGGGTGGTGGGGATCTGCACGAAGGGCAGGCCCCGCAGCACGGTGGCCGCGGCAAACCCGGCCAGGTCCCCGATCACGCCGCCACCAAGGGCGATCACGGCCGTCCGCCGCTCCACGCCGGCCTCCAGCAAGGCGTCCGTCACTTGCGCGAAGGTGGCCAGGGATTTCGACGCCTCGCCCGGCCGCACGCTCAGGCTGCGCACCTCGAACCCGGCCTCATTCAGCCCGGCCGTCAGCGCGGGCAAATGCAGCGCGGCGACGGTCTCGTCGGAGATCACCACCGCGCGCTTCTGCTGCAGCACCGGCGCCAGCAGCGCGCCCGCGCGGGCCAGCAATCCGTCCCCCACCACCACGTCGTAGGCGCCGCCGGCCAGCGCCACGTTCACCCGCCGTGGCGGCGCATGTTCCGCGAGCGCCGCCAGGACCCGGCCGGTCGTGGCCTCGGGGGTATCCTCACCGCACTGCACCACGATATCGGCCTCCGCATAGATGGGATGGCGCGCGGCCATCAGTTGCGCCAGCACGCGCTCCGGATCGCCTTGTAACAGGAGCGGCCGGTGGGTCCGCCCGCTCGTTCGCCGGATCAGCGTGGGCAGCGAACAACGCAGCCATACGCTGATCGCGTCCGCCCGGATCGCCGCGCGCGTCTCCGGATCCATGAACGCGCCGCCCCCTGTGGCCAGCACCAGCGGCGGCCCGGCCAGCAGGCGCCGGATCACCCGCCGCTCACCTTCGCGGAACGCGGGCTCGCCGAATCGGGCGAACAGTTCCGCCACCGTGCAGCCAGCCGCCTGCTCGATCTCCGCATCCGCGTCGCGAAACGGCAGCCCGACACGGAGCGCCAACCGCCGCCCGATCGAGGTCTTGCCGGCGCCCATCAGCCCCACGAGGACCAGGCTGCGGCCGTTCGTCCATGCAGGCAGCAGCGGCGCCGGCCCGGTGTCGGCCATGGTTGAGTTGCGCGTCATGTCCGCCAAGGCTAGCACAGGCCGTACACTCCAACAGGGGCACCAGCGCGCCGGATGAGCCGTTTCTTCATCATCATTTTCGCCCTGTTTCTCGTGCTCGTCGTCGCTGGCTTCGTGGTGATCGGCGCCTTTCCCCCGCACGCGCATCGCGCGCCGGTGGAGCACGTCCTCTCCAACGACAAGTTCCAGACGCACCCCTGAAGGTGTCTGCCGGATGGATCGCCACATTGAATCCTTCCTGGAAATGCTCGCCGCCGAGCGCGGCGCCGCCCGCAACACGCTGCTTGCCTACAGGCGAGACCTGACGGACTTCCAGGCATTCGCCGGCAATACCGCCACCGCGGACCGCGACTGCTTGGCCGCCTACATGCAGAGCTTAGCCGCCACCCTATCCGCCCGCAGCGCCGCGCGCCGCCTCTCGTGCCTGCGCCAGTTCCACCGATTCCTGGCGCGCGAGGGTATCCGCCCGGACGACCCAACCGACCAGCTTGACGCCCCCCGCCAGCCCCAGAAGCTGCCCCGTCTGCTCTCGGAAGCCGACGTCACCGCCCTTCTCGCCGCGGCCCCGGCGCTACCCGGCCAGCGCGGCCCGGTTGCCGCGGCGGCGCTTGAAATCCTGTATTCTACAGGCCTCAGGGTGTCCGAATTGCTGGCGTTGCCGCGCGCGGCGCTCGCCACCACAAACGACATCCTCTTTATCCGCGGCAAAGGCGGCCGCGAGCGCATCGTGCCACTGTCGGATGCCGCGCGGTCGGCCTGCGCCACGTTGGTCGCCAGCGCGCCCGCCAGCCGCTGGCTGTTCGCCGGGCGGGACCCCAAGCGGCCGCTGACGCGCCAGGGCTTTGACCGCATCCTGCGCGAGGCCAGCCTCGCGGCCGGGCTGGACCCTGCTCGCGTGTCCCCGCATGTGCTGCGCCACGCATTCGCGTCTCACATGCTGGCCCACGGCGCGGATCTGCGCAGCCTCCAGGTGCTGCTTGGCCACGCCGACATCGCCACCACGCAGATCTACACGCATGTGCTGGCCGAGAGGCTGCAGCGGCTTGTGGAAGCGCATCACCCGCTGGCGCGGTAAAAAAGCGCCGTTCAGAAGCGCGGTGCTCTCCATGCTCAGGCGATGACGCCGCGTGGCGCAGCAGCGATGCGCTCAATCAGGCACTCGAGAAGCGGCATGCGCTTCGGTCTCGTCGCCGTCCCAGCCATTCTTGCCGGGAAAAGAGGGCCTTCCTTGCTGCAGCCGCGCAACCTAAACACTGTTCTCCATGGACCAACAGATCCGCACCCGAAAAAAACGTGGCGAGGGCGCCTCCCGCAGGGGAGAAATTCTTGGCGCCGCCAAGCACCTCTTCGCGGAAGAGGGTGTGGCCCATGTCACCATGCGCCGCATCGGCGCCGCGGTCGGCGTGTCCCCCACGGCGCTCTATATGCATTTCGCGGACAAGGACGCGCTGCTGTCCGCCATCGCGCAGGACACGTTTGCCGAGCTGTTGGACCGGTTGGAGAAAAGCCAGCAGGCGGACCAGACTCCGCGCGCCGGATTGCGCGCCGGGCTTCGTGCGTATGTGGCATTTGGCCTGGAACGGCCGGACGAATATCGCCTGACGTTCATGAGCCGGGTATTCCGCCGCGAAGGCGGCGAGGCGTGCGCCGTGCTGATGGCGGACCACTCCTTCGCCATTCTGCAGGACCGGGTGATCGAACTGATGCGGGACGGCACCTTCGCACAAGGTAATGCCGCCTCCATCGCGGAAGCCATCTGGGCCATGCTGCACGGCGTGACGGCGCTGTTGCTGGATCAGGCGGAAAATCTGGAGAGCGGCAAGACGGATCTGGTGGAGGCCGCGCTGGACCTGCTGGAAAACGGCCTGGTCGCCAGAAAAAACAAAGGCGACGAATGATTTCGTGTTAAATAAACCTTGTTAACTGAACGTAGATAACATATATCGTCTTCATCGCCTTCGCGTCGGAGATTGACCATGTTCCAGCCACTCGCCTTCTGCTCACCCCGGGCGCCCGGCCATTCCGGACGTCACGCCTTTCTGTCCATCGAGCCTGGCCTGATTGGCCGGCGCATGCTTGCGGCCGGCGCGGCCCTGGCCGTGGCTGCAACGCTCGCCATTGTCCCGCGCCAGATGTCGCAGACTTCCATCGGCGAGCCCGGGGCGCCGCTGATCCTGCGGGCTGAAAATCCGTCTGCGTTGCGGGACCAGGCCGACGCCCTGCGCGCGCGCCTGCTTGCCACGCCCGGCGTCGGTGCCGTGCAAATGACCGGCCTGCATCAGCAGCGTTTGGCCATCGAATACGTGCCCAGCCGCCTGGCCGCGCTGGGACTGACGCCAGCCGATTTGGCCCAGGGGCTGCCTGTCGATTCCGTAAACAGCGCGCCAGGGCATTTGGCGCTGCGCACGGACACGGCTTTGGACAGCCCGCAGGATTTGGTGGGGCTGCCGGTGCATGCCGGCGCTCGGGTCTTCCGCCTGGGTGATGTGGCGGTGGTCTCGCGTGCGCCGCTCGATCCGCCAGTGTCCGTGCTGACCATCGAAGGCCGGCCGGCGGTACGGATCACGGTGATCCCAGTCAAGTAACCAAACCAACGCGAACCTGCATTGATCGTTATTCTATGCGTGCTACCACAGTGGGGTGCGAACGCGTCGTCCTGGGCTGATCGCCTTTCTGGCTGCTTGTCTGGCGCTTGCTGGCCAGATCGGCTTTGGCGTGGCATTCGCCCGGGCCACCCCTGCATTGGCTGGCGTGGGTCATATCCACATCTGCGGCGCTGCCGCGCCCGGCCATGCGCCGGATGCACCGATGCGCCACACGGGCGCTTGCGCGTCATGCGTGACATGCGCGGCGTCGCTGCTGCAAACAACCCTGCCGTCAGATGCGTCAGCCGTTCCAGTGCCGCGCGTGGCGGCGCTTCTTCAGCCACAGCATGCGATAGCTGCCGAACCGCCGCCCGAGCAGCCGGGCGCCGCGCAGCCCAGGGGGCCGCCAGCCTGATCTGAGATCCGTTCGCTTTCACGAACCACTCAGTCCAGGACCATGCATCATGTCTCGTCCCTGTCTGCGTGCAGCGCTGGCGTGCGCCAGCCTGCTTGCTATCCCGCCGCGCGGGAATGCCCATGCCATCGCCGGCGCCCGCGTGTTTCCCGTCACTCTCACGTTGGATGACCCCGGCGTGGCCGACGAAGCCACCCTGCCGCAACTCAGCTATCAGCGATCCGGCGCGGAAGGTGGCCCTGGCCCGGTCCATGAGGTCGATTTCGGCTTCGAATACGACAAGCGGATCACCCAGGATTTCGGCCTCGTGATCAACGACGCCGTCATCGTGCAGGATACCGAGCACGGCAAGACCCGCCATGGCGGCGACGACATCGTGCTCAGCGCCAAATACCAGGCCTACATCAATCCAGCCCACGAACTGATCTTTACGCTGGGCGTCATCCGGGAAATGGGCCGCACCGGCACCAGCCACACCGGCGCCGACCAGTATGGCTCAACCGCGCCCACCGTTTATGTCGGCAAGGGCCTCGGCGACCTGCCAGTGGAGGCGCTGCGTCCCTTCGCCGTAACGGGGGAGCTGAGTTACGTGGTGGCGGACCGCGAGCTGAAGGCGCTGGCGCCGGCGCCGCAAGCGTCCATGCCCGGCACCATGCTGGCGTCCTTCAACGCGGGCTATGCGAATGCCTGGTCAGGCGGCCTCTCCCTGCAATACAGCATGCCGTATTTGATCTCGCAGATACGGGATCTGCCGATCCCCCGCTTCTTCAAGCATCTGGTCCCCCTGGTCGAACTCACCTGGACCTCGCCGGCCGCATCGCCCAGCAACGCGCCCACCACCGTCACCGCGGCGCCCGGTTTCATCTGGCTCGGCCACAGCTATCAGGTGGGGCTGGAGGCGCTGATCCCCTGCAACCGCGCGGCTGGCACAAATGTCGGCTTTGTCACCCAGTTCCACCTGTTTCTGGACGATCTGCTGCCGCACAGCCTCGGCAAACCGATCTTCCAGTGAACGTCCTCCTGAAGGCATCCATGCGCGCACCTCTCGCCGCCTTGCTGCTCAGCGCCGCATCCCCGGCATTCGGGCATGCCTTGCTGCAAACCGCCTCCCCCCCAGTCGGCAGCACGGTGGCCACCGCGCCCGCGCAGATCACGCTGGAGTTCTCCGAAGCCGTGGAGCCGCGCTTCAGCACGGTGGTCGTAACCGGCCCAGGCGGCGCACGCGTGGATCGGCATGATCTGCGCACCGACCCATCGAATGGCGAGCGCCTTGTGCTTGGCCTGGCACCCCTTGGCGCCGGGACTTACACGGTGGCGTGGCACGCCGTGTCCGTGGACACCCATAAGACGGAAGGCACATACCATTTCACGGTGGGCCACGAATGATCCCGCCCTTCCCCATCGAGGGCGGCGTGGGCCTGGCGGTCGGCCGCGCCGTGTCCGTGGCAGGACTGATGGCCGCATTCGGCGGGCTACTCTATGTCACCTGGCTGGCGCCGCGCGACTTGGCCGTGCGGACACAGGGCCTGTTGCGTCGCGCGGCCTGGGCCGGGCTGGGTCTGGCGCTGGCCGGCGCGGCGCTCTGGCTATTACTGGAGACGCTGGATCTCGCCGGCGATGTCACGCCCGCCGATCTGAGCGCGGTGCTGGAGGACACGCAATTCGGTCATCTGCTGGCCGGGCGCGTGGTTCTGCTGGGTCTCGCCGGGGCCGCCTTCGCGCTAGACCGGCGTTTGGCCGCAGTGGCGTTGGCGGGCGGCGCGCTGGCCTTACAGGCGGGCCACAGTCACGCCCAGGCGATGTATGGGCCGGGATTGCTGCTGGGCTCGTCCGTGTTGCATGTGCTGGCGTCCGGCGCGTGGCTTGGGGCGCTGATCCCGCTCTACATCAGTTGTGTAAGCGAGACCCCGGCGATGGCGCAGCAGGCGGCGCGGCGTTTTTCCCCGGTCGGCCTCGGCTGCGTGTGCGTGCTCATCCTGACCGCCGCCGCCCAGTCTTTGGCCTGGATCGGCGATCTGCCGGGCCTGCTCGGCACCGCCTATGGCTGGATGGCGGGCGCCAAGCTTGTCCTGTTCGCCGCGCTGATCGCCCTGGCCGCCGGCAATCGCGCGCGGCACCGCCGCGTGACGTTCGCCGCGTCGGCCCGACGCGCGGTGCTGCAGAACATTGCCGCGGAAACCGTGCTCGGCCTTCTGGTGATCCTGGCCGCCGGCGTGCTGACCGAACTGCCGCCGGCGATGCACGTGCAGAAACTCTGGCCATTCGCCTGGATGCCTAGCCTGGACGCGGCGCGCGAGGACCCGGACTACCGGACCGAGGCGCTGATTGCGGCCGCGGCGCTGGCGACTGCCATGCTGGGCCTTGTGGCCGGAAGCATCCTGCTGCGCGGACGCCGACGCCTGGCGGCGGCAGCCGTGTGCGTGATCGGCGTCGCGGCCACCCTGCCGCATTTCGGCCCGCTGCTGGTGCCGGCTGTGCCCACGGAGTTCTTCCGCGCCCCGCGCGCCACCGCCGTCAACCTGGCGGACGCCGCCCCCCTCTACCAATCGCACTGCGCCTCCTGCCATGGCGCTACTGGCGCCGGCGACGGCCCCGCCGCGCACAGCCTGCGCATTCCGCCGGCCAACCTGCTGGAGCCGCATCTGTTCATGCATGGCGACGGGCAGTTGTTCTGGTGGATCACGCACGGCATTGCCGCACCGGACGGCAGCCAGGCGATGCCAGGCTTTCCCACGCTCACGGACAGCGAGGCTTGGGCGCTGATCGCGTTTATCCGCGCGCGGAATCCGAGTTTCAGTAAACCGGTGACGATGCAGGATATGAAGATGTAGGCAAGAAGACAGCAGTTCTTTTTAAAAAAAGAATCAAAAAACTAGGGGCTGGCGTAGATAAGGAAAATCTAAGAAAGTCTTTGTTCTTGTGCCGGTTGC
>CAZZYR010000102.1:0-7584 GCA_964658235.1 uncultured Acetobacteraceae bacterium
GCTGTCGCGGACTCAATTGATAAAAGTTTTTTGCTTCTTTTTTTCAAAAAAGAAGGCCTTCCTTCCCTTCCCCTCGCATCCTATAGCCCCGCCCCATGCTCGACCTCTCCGCCTATCGCACGGACGACCACATCCACCTCATCTCCCCGCCCCAATCCTTCGAGGGCGGCGAAGAGCAATACGACCAGTCCATCGGCGGCCGGGACGCGCTGCATAGCGGCCACGGCGCCTGGCAACTCGCCCTGCGCCATGCCACCCGCCCCATACACGCGCTGCTGGAAGTGGGCGCCGGCGGCGGCACATGCTCCCTCGGCCTGGTGGATGGCGCCGCCACGGCGGAATTGCTGATCACGGATACGTCACCAGCGTTCCTGCGGATCATCCGCCGCAAGCTCGCAGCCCAGGGCGTGGATCCGGCGCGGACCCGCTTTGCCACACTGGCCGGCGAGGATCTGGGCCGGCTGCCGGCCGCCAGCCTGGACGTTGTGGTGATCGCCTCGGCCCTGCATCACGTCACGGACTGGCGCGCCTTCCTTGCGGACGCCGCCGCCGTGCTGCGCCCGGGCGGCGTGCTGGTAATCCAGGAGCCGTGCCGCGAGGGCAATTTGATGATGGGCCTGGCGCTGGACGTGGTCCTCTCACCGCTCTGGCCGGAGTCAGCCGCGCTGTCGCAGGCAGACAATGACCGTCTCGACCGGTGCCGTAACTCGATCTACTTCCTGGCCAATTCGCACATCGCCAAGGTGGGTGAGGACAAGCACAGTTTCCTGGTCAGCGAACTGGGGACCGCGGCCGGCGCCGCGGGCTTCGCGGCCAGCGTGTTCTACGCCAACGCGCATTTCAGCGACCTGGCGGATACGGACCTGTCGCTGGCGCGCGGCGCGTGCTCGTTCGTCGCTTACATGGACAGCTTTCTGGAGGCCCATCACCGCATCTCCGCCGATGGGATGGCAAAGCTACGGGCGCATTTGTTTCCTGTGCTGGGCAAGCTGGACCGGGCCTTTATCGATGGGGATGGCGCACCCCTGTTCGGATGCATGGTGTTCCGCAGATGAGGCTTGCCGCTCAGGCCAATTTCATGGCGTCATGCAAAACCATTGCCCATGCGGCGCGATATCAGACGAACAGCCCAGTTTGAGCAACGGCACTTTCATGAACGACATCGCCGTCCAGGACCGGCACAGGCCCGTGCTCATCGCCGTTCCGTTCTTCCGTAACGAGCATCTGGTGGAGACGCTGGTCGCCAGCCTTCGCCGCTGTGCGGCGGATGCAGAGGCGATCGGCGGGGAAGTTGTCTTCTACAACGATTCGCCGGACCACGCGCCGCTGCGCGCGGCGCTGGCTGGCCTGGCCGCATCGGACGGCCTGCCGCCCGTCCGCGTGGAAACCAACGTCACGAATCTCGGTTTCGTTCAAACAATGAATCGCGCTGTGGCCGAAGCCGTGGCACGCAGCATGGATCTTCTTGTGCTGAACTCGGACACGCAGCTCACGCCCGGTGCGCTGCCGGAAATGCTGCGCGTGATGCGGCTGGACACGATGCACGGCTTCGTCAACCCGCGTTCGGACAACGCCACCATTGCCACCCTGCCAGTGCAGGCACGCATGGGCAGCCGTGTCGGTGCGGATGCATGGGAGGTGTACGCGCAATTCGCCACGCGCCTGCCGCCATTCAGCTACGTCCCGACCGCTGTGGGATACTGCCTTCTGATCCGCTGGGAGATCCTGGCGGAGTTCGGCGGATTCGATGAGATTTATGGCAAGGGCTACAACGAGGAGAATGATCTGGTGATGCGCGCCAGCCGCGTGGGCTATCGCGCGGTGCTGGCCAATCACGCCTTCGTTGCCCATCTTGGCGAAGCCAGCTTCAGTCTTGCCGATGTTCCCCGCACCGAATGGGAAAAGCGCAACCGCGCCATCCTGGATGCGCGCTATCCCGAATATGCAGGCCACACACGCCGCTATTACGATTCGCCGGAAGTGACGGCGGAGCGCTTGCTGGCCTGCCTTGTTCCGGATGCGTCCGGCCTGCTGGATGTGGCGCTGGACTGCTCCAGTTTCGTGGCCGCCCGCAACGGCACCTTCCAGGCCGGACGGCAGCTGATCGAAGCGGCCGCGCGCGCGTGGCAGGGCAGGTTCCGCGTGCATGTCCTGTGCAGCCCGGGCGTGTTCGAATTCCACGACTACGGCGCGCTGGGCGTGACGCGCTCGGACCCGCATGACTGCAAATGCTTCGCCGCCATCTTCCGCATTGGCCAGCCGTATGACTGGAACACGCTGCAGCGCCTGTGCATGAGGGGCGCGGTGCTGGGCGTCTACATGCTGGACACCATTTCACTGGATTGCCCCACGCTAGCCTCCGCGCAACTGGAAAATCTGTGGCAGTTCACCATGGATCATTTCGATGTGCTGGCCACGCAGAGCCGGCAGACGGACCGCTCCATGCGCCTGCGCCTGCGCGTCCCAGCCGACATGATTTCCGTGGTGGCGCCGCACTCCCTGGACCTGGCGGATTACCTGCCGGCTGCCGAACTACCGCCGGACTCAGGACAAACACTTCTGGTGGTGGGCAATCACTATGCGCATAAACATGTCGCCCCAACCACAAGGGCTTTGGCCGCCGCCTTTCCGCATCGCCGGATCGTGGCTATGGGCATAACGCCGCTTCACGCGACGGGCGCGCCGGAGTCAGACGATGCGCCGGCCGAACTGACCAATGTCGCATGCATCAGCCTGGGCAAGGCCGCGGAGTCGGAGATTGCCGCGCTTTACGCGGATGCCGCGGCCGTCATTTTTCCCAGTTTCGCCGAAGGGTTTGGCTTCCCCACGCTCAACGCGCTGGCCGCAGGCCGGCCACTGTTCGCGCGGCGGCTGCCGGCCACGGAGGAAATCTGGATTGCCCACGCCCGCAATCCCAACATTCATTTCTACGACACCACGGCGGAACTGCTCACCGCGCTGCAGGACACGCCGGCATGGCATCACGTGAAACAGCCGGACACAGCTTCTCCGCAATCTGCCGTCGAAATCGGCGACGCTCTGGACGCGGCAATGCAGCGCATCTCCTACACCCGCGTGGTAGCCCGCGTCCAAGCCATGCAATTCGCGTCCGATGTCGGCAAGAATGGCGTTGTCGCCGAAGTCGATCCGCCGGCGATCGCCGCAAGCCTCGTCGCGGCCCGCATTGAGCGCGCGATGCGGCATGCTTTCAACCGGCCGATGCTGTTCCGCGCGACGCGTATGGCGGTGCGGGCGGTGCGGCGGGTGTTCAGGTAGAAAGCAAGCGGTTCTTTTTGAAAAAAGAACCAAAAACTTTTGTCAGCGCTGTCGCGGACTGAAAGGGCAACGTTTTTCGCTCAGGCTTCTAGCGGCGGCTCCAACGACGCCGCTTCTCCAGGATCCTTCACCGGCGCCCCCGCCTCCCGTGCGCGTAGCAGCGCCAATCCCGCCGCGGCATTCGGATCAAGGCCCGCGCCACCTGCATCCAGATGCGCGTAGGCTGCCTGCAGCATCCGCCGCTCCCAGAATTTCTCGATATGCGCCGCCACCTCCGTGGCCGCATCCGCCGGCGGCCTGCGCCGGTGGAACGCCGCAATCTGGTTGAGCATCGTCACAAGCTTGCCTGCGTCCATATCTGCCTCCCGTGTCCGTCTGCGCGCGGCCTATATTTGGCGGCACGGGTTGCCGATGGCATAACCGCCGCGCATGCGCCTTCTCTATCATCTTCCATTATCCCCGTTCTCCCGGAAAGTCCGTCTGGTGCTCTCGGAGCGCCGGCTGCCGTTCGAATTGAAGGTGGAGCGGGTATGGGAGCGCAGGCCGGAATTCCTCGCCATGCATGCCGCCGGCACCGTGCCCGTGCTGGTGGAGGATAACGGCCTGGTCATCCCGGACAGCAGCGTGATCTGCGAATATCTGGAGGAAGCCTACCCGGACACCGCGCTGCTCGGCCGCACCTTGGGTGAAAGCGTGGAAATCCGCCGTCTGGTGGCGTGGTTCGACGGCAAGTTCGCCGGCGAGGTGACGCGCAACCTGATCGGCGAAAAGCACATGAAGCATCTGTTCGGCCGCGGCCATCCGGACGTGGCGCTGATCCGGGCCGGCTACACCAATCTGCGCAGCCATCTCGAATATATCGGCTGGCTGGCCGAACAGCGGCGCTGGCTGGCGGGCAATGAGCTGAGCCTGGCGGACTTCGCCGCCGCCGCGCATTTGTCGTCATTGGATTTCGCCGGGGAGGTGGACTGGTCCATGTCGCCGCCGGCCAAGGAATGGTATTCGAAGATGAAATCCCGGCCGTCGTTCCGGCCGCTGCTGACGGACCGGGTGACCAACCTGATGCCGCCGGCGCATTACGCGGACCTGGATTTCTAAGGCGGCTTTTCACCGCATTGGGGTCGCCGCCTTCCTTTCGCCGCACAATCCGGCTATCCGTCCCCGCATGTCGGGCACCATTTCCGGTCTTTCTTTCGAAGACGCCCTTGCCGAACTGGAGCGCATCGTGCGCGGTTTGGAGGGCGGCCAGCAGAAGCTGGAGGACGCCATCACCTGCTATGAACGTGGCACCGCGCTCCGCCGCCACTGCGAGGCCAAGCTGGCCGAGGCGGAGGCGCGCGTGCAGGCCATCGTGGAGCGCGCCGATGGCAGCCTGTCCCTCAAGGATGTGGCCGCCAAGGCCGCTGAATAGGCATTCGGATGACCACGGACAGCATGGATGTCGGCCTGCACGGCACGCCGGAGGCCGCCCTGATGGAGGCGCTCACGGAGCGCGCCGCCCAGATCGAAACAGCGCTGGACACGCTGCTGCCTTTGGAAGCCGGGCTGGAAGCACGGCTGATCGAGGCGATGCGTTACGCGGCGCTTGGCGGTGGAAAGCGGCTGCGCGGCTTCCTGGTGATGGAGGTGGCCAGCCTGTTCAAGGTCGCGCCGGCCTGCGCCGCCCGGGTGGCCGCATCCGTGGAAATGCTGCACGCGTATTCCCTGGTGCATGATGACCTGCCTTCCATGGATGACGACGATCTGCGCCGCGGCAAGCCCAGTACGCACATCGCCTTCGACGAGGCCACCGCCATCCTGGCCGGCGACGCCCTGCAGGCCCGCGCCTTCGAGGTGCTGGCCGAAGAAGATACCCATTCCGACCCCGCCGCCCGCTGCGAGCTGGTCTGTGCCCTGGGCCTGGCCGCCGGCGCGCGCGGCATGGCCGGCGGCCAGATGATCGACATGCAGGCTGAGGGCCGCCAGCTCTCCATCGGCGAGGTCTCGCGCCTGCATGCGCTGAAAACCGGGCGGCTGATCCAGTATGCGGCCGAGGCCGGCGCTATGCTCGGCCGCGCGCCCTGGCAGGTCCGCACCCAGATCGCCGCCTATGGGCGCGATATCGGCGCCGCTTTCCAGATTGCCGACGATGTCCTTGATATGGTTGGCACTGCCGAGCAGATCGGCAAGACGGCCGGCAAGGACCAGGCTGCCGGAAAAGCCACAGTGGTATCAATTCTTGGGGTCGAGCGCGCCGAAGCGCAGGCCAGGATGTTGTGTGAGCAGTCGCGCGCCCATCTGGAAGGGTTCGGGCCGGAAGCCGACCGGCTGCGGGCACTCGCCACCTGGGTCGTGTCGCGTCGTAGCTGAGAGTGAAGAAGTGCAGGAGTTTTAGGGCCGATCATGACCGCTGAACCACGCATTGCGTCCCCAACCCTCGCCAAGGCGTCCGGCCGCCCGGCCACGCCGCTGCTGGACCGCGTCAACACGCCGGCGGACCTGCGCAACCTGTCCGATGAGCAGTTGCGCCAGCTTGCCGAGGAAGTTCGGGCGGAGACCGTGGACGCCGTCAGCACCACAGGCGGCCATCTCGGCGCCTCCCTCGGCGTGGTCGAGCTGACCGTCGCCCTGCACGCCGTCTTCGACGCGCCGGACGACAAGATCATCTGGGACGTCGGCCACCAGGCCTATCCGCACAAGATCATCACCGGCCGCCGGGACCGCATCCGCACCCTGCGCCAGGCCCACGGCCTGTCCGGCTTCACCCGCCGCAGCGAGAGCGAGTTCGACCCGTTCGGCGCCGCGCACAGCTCCACCTCCATCTCCGCCGGCCTCGGCTTCGCCGTCGCCAACGAGCTGAATGGCCACCCGGACCGCCACGTGGTCGCCGTGATCGGCGACGGCGCCATGAGCGCCGGCATGGCTTACGAGGCGATGAACAACGCCGGCGCCCGCAAAAGCCGCCTGATCGTGGTGCTGAACGACAACGAGATGTCGATCGCGCCGCCGGTCGGCGCCATGAGCGCCTATCTCTCCCGCCTGATGAGCTCGCGCAGCTTCCTCAGCCTGCGCGATGTGGCCGCCCGCATGGCCAAGCACTTCCCCTGGGGCCTGGAAAAGACCGTCAAGAAAGCCGAGGAATACGCCCGCGGCCTGATCACCGGCGGCACGCTGTTCGAGGAGCTGGGCTTCTACTACATCGGCCCGATCGACGGCCATAACATGGACCACCTGCTCCCCGTCCTGCGCAACCTGCGCGATGCGGAAGTCCACGGCCCCATCCTGCTCCACGTCATCACCCAGAAAGGCCACGGCTACGCGCCCGCCGAAGCAACGGCGGACAAGCTGCACGCGGTGGCCAAGTTCAACGTGGTCACCGGCGAGCAGGTCAAGGCGCCGGTCGGGCCGCCCACCTATACGAAGGTGTTCTCCGAGGCGCTGGTCGCGGAAGCGGACGCGAACGATCGCGTAGTGGCCATCA
This sequence comes from uncultured Acetobacteraceae bacterium, assembly GCA_964658235.1. GTDB lineage: Bacteria > Pseudomonadota > Alphaproteobacteria > Acetobacterales > Acetobacteraceae > BOG-908. The sequence continues at coordinate 6,737 of CAZZYR010000102.1, forward strand.
CCGCCGCCATGCCGTCCGGCACCGGCCTGGACAAGTTCGCCAAGAAATACCCGGACCGCTTCTTTGACGTCGGCATCGCGGAACAGCACGCCGTCACCTTCGCCGCCGCCATGGCCGCCGAAGGCATGGTGCCGTTCGCCACCATCTACTCAACCTTCCTGCAGCGCGCCTACGACCAGGTGGTGCATGACGTGGTGCTCCAGAACCTGCCCGTCCGCTTCGCCATCGATCGTGCCGGCCTGGTGGGCAATGACGGCGCCACCCATGCCGGCAGCTTCGATCTCTCCTATCTCGGCTGCCTGCCCGGCATCGTGCTGATGGCCCCGGCGGATGAGGCCGAACTCATGCACATGGTCGCCACCTCTGCCTCCATCGGCGACCGCGCCTCCGCTTTCCGCTATCCGCGCGGCGAAGGCACCGGCGTTGCCCTGCCCGAGCGCGGCGAAATCCTGCCCATCGGCCGCGGCCGCATCCTGCGCGAAGGCGGCCGTGTCGCCATTCTCAGCCTGGGCACACGCCTGGGCGAGGCCCTGCGCGCGGCGGACGAACTGGCCGCCCGCGGCCTGCCCACCACGGTGGCCGATGCCCGCTTCGCCAAGCCGATCGACACCGCCATGCTGGAGCAGCTTGCCCGCAACCACGAGGTGCTGATCACCATCGAGGAAGCCTCCATCGGCGGCTTCTCCGCCCAGGTGTTCCAGCATCTGTCCAATGCGGGCCTGCTGGATGGCGGGCTGCGTTACCGCGCCATCACCCTGCCGGACCGCTTCATCGACCACGCCAGCCCCGCCGCACAGATCGTGGAAGCGGGGTTGGACGCCAAGGCCATCGTGCGCACGGTGCTGGGG